>DATAHG010000363.1:0-12492 GCA_036263295.1 Thermoanaerobaculia bacterium
CAGCCAGTCCTCGCCGCGCTCGCCCATGACCGCGAGGTTGCGGACGATCTCGAAGCCGGAGGTATCGGTGGGCACGAGGATCTGGCTGGCGCGGGCGTGGGGCTTCGGTGCCTCGGGATCGGTGACCGCCATCACGATGCAAAAGGCGGATCCCGCGGCGGAGGATGTAAACCATTTATGGCCGTCGAGGACGTAGTCCTCCCCCTCGCGCCGGGCGGTGGTGCCGAGCCAGACCGGGTTGGAGCCGGGGTGCTCGGGCTCGGTCATGCCGAAGCAACTCCGGATCTCGCCGCGCACCAGGGGCCGCAGCCAGCGCTCCTGCTGCTCCGGGGTGCCATGGTGGTGGAGCAACTCCATGTTGCCGGCGTCCGGCGCTTGGCAGTTGAAGACGTAATGACCGAGGAAGCTGCGCCCGAGGACCTCGGCCACGTGCGCCAGCTCCGGCAGGGTCAGGCCGCCGCCGCCCAGCTCGCGCGGCATGTGGGGGGCGAAGAGGCGCATGGCCCGGGCCTTGGAGCGCAAGGCCGTGAGTTGGGGGAGGGCGGCTCCGAAGCCGCGCTCCAGGACGGCGGGCTCCAGGGGGATGATCTCGGCGTCGACGAAGCCGCGAAGCGCCGCCAGGGTGTCGCGGAGGGGCTCGGGTGTCTCGAAGGTCACCCCGGGATGATACCCCTGCCGATCCTGGGACGGCCCTAAACCTTTTTCGCGAGGCGGGTGTCTCTCCTCCTCAGGCGACCTCGCCTCTATGTTCAAGCCCGGCGGGACTGAGGGCCCCCGGGCCTTTTTCTTGCCATGGTCGCTTCCGCGGGCCCCTCCTGGTACTATCGCCGCACTTTTGGGTTCTGGGGGCTCTTTTGCTACTTCTCTCATCCTTTTCCCGCTGGAAGATGGCCGGCCTGGTCGCCGGGGTGTCTGCGTTCCTCGCGCTGGCTCTTCTCGACTCCCCTCTCAAGCATTACGGCGAATTCGGGGAGCGGCCCGCCTACGCGGCGGCCGTGGCCTCGATGATGGCCATCTGGTGGCTGACCGAGGCGATCCCGATCTACGTCACGGCCTGCGTGCCGCTGGTGCTCTTCCCGCTGCTCGGGGTGTTCGGCTCCGAGACGGGGGAGAATCTGCGCCGCACGATCCAGCCGTATGTGGACCCCTATATTTTTCTGTTCGCGGGCGGCATGGGGATCGCCGCGGCCATGCAGCAGTGGAACCTGCACCGCCGCATCGCGCTCACGATCATGCACCGGGTGGGGAGCGAGCCGCGCCGGCTGCTCTGGGGATTTCTCGCTGCCACCGCTTTCATTTCGCTGTGGATTTCGAATACGGCGACGGCGGCCATGATGCTGCCGATCGGCATCGCCCTGATCGCGCAGGTCGAATCGCAGCTCGAAGCCCGCACCGGCGTGCCGCGGCGGCTGGAGCACTACGGCATGGCGATCATGCTGGCCATCGCCTATGGCTCGAATATCGGCGGTATCGGCACCAAGATCGGCACCGCGCCGAACGCTCAGTTTTCCGGTTTCATGGAACGGCAGGGGATCGAGGTTTCGTTCCTGCAGTTCCTCGCCGTCGGCCTGCCGTTCGTGGCGATGTTTCTGCCGATCGCGGCCTGGATGCTGTGGCGGATCGGCCGGCGCGACCAGTTGCACGGGGACATCGGATCCGGCCTGGTCGAGGAGCAGCTCGCGCTGCTGGGGCCGGTCAAGTGGGCGGAGAAGGTCATCCTCGCCGTCTTCCTGGTCACCGCCGCCCTGTGGATCGGCGGCAAGGGGATCACGACGATCCTGCAGCCCCGGGTCACGGCTTTCGAGCTGACCTCGGCCTATGTCGAGGGGGGGATTGCCATGCTCGCCGCCATCGCGTTGCTGGTGTGGCGCACGGATGGCGGGCCGGTGCTCGGCTTCGCGGCTCTGCGCCGGGTGCCCTGGGAGACGCTGCTGCTGCTCGGCGGCGGCTTCGCGATGGCGGCGGGCATCCAGCACAGCGGCCTTTCGGACTGGACGGGGCAGCAGTTGCTGGCGGTACGCGGCCTGCCGCCGTTCGCTCAGGTTTTGTTGGCTTCGATCGCCGTGGTGGCGCTCTCGTCGGTGGCCTCCAATACTGCGACGATTGCCGTGATGCTGGTGGTGCTCAAGGACGCGGTCTCGCCGGAGATCCTGCCCACCGTGCTGTTCGCGGCGACGATCGCCTGCTCGTGTGATTTCGCGTTGCCCGCGGGGACGCCGCCGAACGCGATCGTGTTCGGCAGCGGATATGTGAGCATTCCGCGGATGGCGAAGGTCGGGGTCTTGCTCGACCTGGCGGCGGCGGTGCTCGCCGCCGTCTGGTGCTGGCTGATCGTGCGCTTCGTCGTCGGGTAGAAGCGTCGGGTAGAGCGTTAGCGGGCGAGCCGGATGCCGGTGAGCTGAAAGCGGGTGTCCCCCGGCCAGAAGTTGCGGTAGCTTGGCCGGATGTGGTTGGCCGGCGTGGCGCAGGAGCCGCCGCGCAGGACCCGCTGGTTGTCCATGAACTTTCCGTTGTACTCCATCAGGTTGCCATCGAACGGCCGGTAGCCGGGGTAGGGCTCATAGTGGCTCGTGGTCCACTCCCAGAGGTCCCCGGCCATCTGGAGCAATTCCGCGCCATTGGCGGCCGCGGTCCGCGGGTGGAGCGGTCCGTTCTCCAGGAAGTTGTCGCCGGCAAAGCCCGAAGCCCGGGCGGCGTTCTCCCATTCGCTCTCGGTAGGGAGGCGGGCGCCGCGCCAGCGCGCGTAGGCCTCGGCTTCGTAGAAGCTGACGTGGCAGACCGGCTCGTCGGGGTCGAGGTCGCGCAGGCCGGAGAGGGTCCAGATCTTCCAGGGGCCGCCGTCCTTTTCCCAATAGAGCGGGGCGGTCCACCCCTCGGCCTGGGCGCGTGCCCAGCCGTTCGAAAGCCAGAGGAGCGGGTCGCGGTAGCCGCCGGCCTCCATGAATTCGAGATATTCGGCGTTGGTGACCAGGCGGTTCTGGAGGGCGAACGGGTCGAGCCAGGCTTTGTGGACGGGCGCTTCGTTGTCCCAGCACCAGCCGCCTTCGACGTTGCCGATCTCCTGCAGGCCCCCGGCGAATTCCACGAATCGGGCGGCAACGGCGTCCCGGTGGGCGTCCGGGGGGAGCGGCCGGTAAGGCTCGCGCAGCTCCGGGGCGTTCATGCCCAGGATGTGCTTGATCTCGGTCACCAGCAGCTCCTGGTGCTGCTGCTCGTGCTGGATGCCGGTATAAAGCAGGAACTCCAGGCGCCCGAAATCGGCTTCGGGCACGGTGCGGATGAGCTCGCCCATGCGCTCGTCGACCGATTCGCGGAGGGCGTAGACCTCGTCGTTGGTCGGGCGGGTCACCGTGCCGCGGCGGGTGCGGGCGAGGCGGGGTCCGAGCGATTCGTAATAGGAGTTGAGGACGTAGTCGAAGCGGGCATCCTCGTCGCGCGAGCGGCCGAACGGCTCCAGCACGTTTTTGGCGAAAAACCACGTCGTGTGTCCGAGATTCCACCACGGTGGGCTGACATCCGGCATGGATTGCACGCGATAGTCCTCGGCGCGCAGAGGCCGGCAGAGCTCGACGCTCAGGCCGCGGGTCGCGAAATACCGGTCTGAAAGCTGTTGACGGTCCAAATCCATCCTCCTCCTCCCCTCCAGGCGCACTATTGTATCTGGAAGGCCGGCCGGGCCGATCCGGGCTAGAATCGGCGGGCCATCTACAAGGAAACAGACAGCTCGAGAGGAGGCGGGGATGCCCAAGGCGTCGTGGAAGGGACGGGTGATCGCGGAGACCACAGCGCATGAGCTGGTGGAAGGGAATGTCTATTTTCCGCCGGGGTCGGTGAAGCCGGAGCATCTGCAGCCGAGCTCGACCACGACGGTCTGTCCTTGGAAGGGGACGGCCCATTACTACCACGTCGTGGTGGACGGCGAGGAGAACCGGGACGCCGCCTGGTACTACCCGGAGCCCAAGCCGGCGGCGGCCGAGATCAAGGATCACGTGGCCTTCTGGCGCGGGGTCCAGGTCGAGCGCTGAGCCGTGGAGATCCCCCCCGAGGCCCGCGCGCTGCACCGGTCGTTTTCGGCCCGGGCGGAGGAGCTGCTCGACCTGGTGGCGGCCGACCCCGCGCGGGGCGCGCCGTATGTCCTCCCACCGGAGGACCTGCCCAAGGTGGGCGCGGTCTCGTTCGGGCAGGTCCACCGGCTGCCGGTGGTCGTCGAGGGGGCGCAGCTCGCCGAAATGCGGCGGATCGCGACGGTGGTGCCCTGGCTGCTCACCACGGTGCCGGAGCGGGTGTTCGGCAATCAGCCGTCCCGGGTCGCCCGTTTTTATGATCAGAAGGACGTGCTGTTCATCGCGCAGGCGTTGCGCCAGCCGACCGGCGCCGAGCGCATGATCTGCCGGGGCGATTTCGTGCAGACCGCGGCGGGCCTCAAGTGCCTGGAAATCAATGCCACGGTGCGGCTGGGGGGGTGGAATTTCGCCGGTTTCGTCGAGCCGATGTTCTATCGCCGCCCCTGGCTGCGCGAGCTGCTGGAGCGCGATCCGGCGGTCCGTTTCACCGACCCGCCGCGCGTGCTCCTGGAGCACCTCGCCGAGCAGGCTTACAACGCGTTGTGCGCCGCCGGGCAGGGCGGGCCGGGGACGGAGATCAACATCGCCGCCGCCGTCGGCTCGGAGGCGACGGCGGCGGCGAACCGGCCGTTCGAAGAGGTCCTCCAGGCGTTGTACCGCGAGGTGCTGGTGGCGCACGATCCGCCGCTTGCCGGAACGATTTTCATCACCACCTACCCGCGGCTCCGGGAACGGGGCGGGTTCCTGTATGAAGGGGAGCGGCGGGTCCATGCGCTGCTCGAAAACCATGGTCCGCAGATGGACCCGACCGCCTTCCGGCTTTCGAAGGCCGGCCGGCTCCACCTTTACAACGGCCCGCTCTGGCTGATGGTCGGCGACAAGCGGACCCTGGCGGTCCTCTCCGAGCACCAGGAGTCGGACGTCTACAGCGCCGAGGAGCGCGAGCTGATCCGCAAATATGTGCCCTGGTCGCGGGTCGCCCAGGAGGGGCAGACGGAATATGAAGGGGAGCGGGTCGTGCTGCGCGACCTCGCGCTCGGACGGCGCGAGCGCTTCGTCTTCAAGAACGCGCTGGAGGCGGCGGGCCAGCAGGTCTACGTCGGCCGCTACACGGAGCCGGGGGTCTGGCGCGAGGTGATCGAAAAGAATTTCGACAGCCGGCAATGGGTCTTGCAGGAGTGGCAGGAGTCGGTTCCGCTCTGGTTCTGGGGAGGCGAGGAGGGGGAGCTGATGACGCACGACGGCGTCTGGGGCCTTTTCGCCTTCGGGCAGCGCTTCGGCGGCGGTTTTCTGCGCCTGCAGCGCGGCACCCGGACCGGGGTCCTCAACACCCGGTTCGGCTCGTTCCCGGCGCTTTTCCTGGAAGGGCAAGAGGCTCCCGGATCGTGATCGTTCCGGCCGCGGCCCGCGACGCCCAGAGCCGCCTCTCGCGGCGGGCGGTCGAGCTGTTGGACTGCGCCGCGCTCCATCCCGAGGCGCAGCGGCCGGAGGACTTCAGCGGCTATGACCTGCCGTCCCTGGTCGAGGTGTTTCCCTACCCGGTCCACGCCTGGCCGACGATCCTGGCGGGGGCCCGGCTGGAGGAGCTGCGCCGCGCGACGGTCCAGATCCCGCTGCTCCTGGCGAGCACCTTCGAAAAGATTTTTGAACGCGACCCCCGGCGCATCCTCCAGTTCTACGGCTGGAACGATCCCGATCTCGCCGAGTTCCTGCTGCGCGAGCCTTCGGGGATGTTCACGGCGCTCACCCGCAGCGACTTCCTGGATTCGCCGACCGGTTTCAAGTGCCTGGAGGTCAACGCCTCGGCCCGCCTCGGCGGCTGGCACCTGCGGTGTTATATCGATCAGCTCTATTATCAGAAGCCCTGGTTGCGGGAGCTGCTCACCCGGCCAGGGGCGCCGGCGGTCTACATCGATCCGCTGCACGAGATGTTCGAGTATCTGATCGAAGAGGGCCTGCGCACCGGAGCCTGCGACGGCCGGCAGATGAACATCGCGTTCATCCTGGTCTCGGCGGAGGAGCTCCGGCGGACCGAGCACTATTACCGCGATTATCTGCGCGCCGCCTACGCGGCCTACCGCGAGCATTTTCATCCCGGTCTCGGCGGCGACATCCTGTTCGGGCGCTACGAGCAGATCCGCGAGTTTGGGGGGCGGGTCTGGCTGGGCGACGCGCGGCTCGACGCGCTGCTGGAATTCGGCCTGCAGTCCGATCCCAAGGCTCTGCGGGTGTTCAAGCGCGGCGGCGTCAATGTCTATGACGGGCCGGCGGCGATCCCGCTCGGCGACAAGCGGGGGCTCGCGCTGCTGTCGGAGCACGAGAATTCGGAGCGCTTCACCGCGGAGGAGCGGGAGCTGATCCGCCGGCACATCCCCTGGACCCGGGTGGCGCGCCTCGGGACGACCGATTTCCGCGGCGAGAGGGTCGATCTGGCCGAGCTGGCGATGACGCGGCGCGAATCGCTGATCCTCAAGGACTCCCACGGCATGGCCGGCCGCAATGTGGTGGTGGGACGGGATACCCCGCCGCCAGCGTGGCGGCAGGCGATCGTCAAGGCTTTTCACGAGGGGCAGTGGATCTTCCAGGAGCGCGTCGAGCCGGTCTCTTACTGGTACCAGCACGGCGACGGGGAGATCGCGCCGTTCGACGTCATCTGGGGAACGTTCGGCTTCGGACCGCGCTACGGCGGCGGCTTCCTGCGCATCCAGCCGAGCGGGCGGGCGAATGTGATCAATTCCGCGCAGGGGGCGATCCAGGCGATGTATCTCGAGATCGAGGAGGGCGATTTGTGAGCGGTTCGAGCGAGGTCTTTCTCGCGCAGGCCGGGATCGAGGTCCCGCTGATCTGCGGCGCGATGTATCCATGCAGCAACCCGGAGCTGGTCGCCGCGGTCTCCGAGGCCGGCGGCATCGGGATCGTCCAGCCGCTGTCGCTGGTCTACGTCCATGGCCATCCGTTCCGCGAGGGGCTGCGGCTGATCCGCCGTCTCACCGCGAAGCCGATCGGCATGAACGTCATCGTCGAGCAGTCCTCCAAGGTCTACCTGGAGCGCATGCAGCGCTTCATGGACGAGGCGCTGGAGGAGGGGGTGCGCTTCTTCGTCACCTCGCTTGGCAATCCGCGTTGGGTGGTCGAACGGGCGCACGCGGCCGGCGGCCGGGTCTATCACGACGTGACCGAGCGCAAGTGGGCGCTCAAGGGCCTGGAGGCCGGGGCGGACGGCCTGATCGCGGTCAACGACCGGGCCGGGGGGCATGCCGGCGGCCAGAGCGCCGAGCAGCTCTTCGCAGAGATGGCGGACCTCGCGGTCCCCCTGGTATGCGCCGGGGGCGTCGGCCGGGAGGAGGACTTCGTCCGCGCCCTCGGGATCGGCTATGCCGCGGTCCAGATGGGGACCCGCTTCATCGCGACCGAGGAGTGCACGGCCCACCTCGACTACAAGCGCGCGATCGTCGAGGCGGGGGAGGACGACGTGGTGCTGACCGAGCGCATCACCGGGGTGCCGGTGTCGGTGATCCGGACGCCGTACGTCGAAAAGGTGGGGACCCGGGCCGGAGCCCTGGGGCGCTGGATGCTGCGCGGGCGCAAGACCAAGCACTGGATGCGGATGATCTATGCCGCCCAATCGCTGGTGAAGCTCAAGCGCTCGTCGCTGCGGAGCTTCTCCTACCGGGACTACCTGCAGGCCGGCAAGAGCGTGGCCGGGGTCGAGGCGGTCGAGCCCGCGGGGGAGATCGTCCGCCGGTTCGCGCAGGCCTATCGAGCGGACCGGGCCAGGGTGATAGCCTGACGTCGATGGGCGCGCACCACCACCATGGACACGCCGGCCACGGTCATCATGGCCATGGCTCGGCGGCGGCGGGCAATCAGAAGCGCCTCGCCCTGACGCTCGGGCTGTCCGCGGTCTACATGCTGGCGGAGGCGGTCGGCGGGATCCTGACCGGGTCCCTCGCCCTGCTGGCCGACGCCGGGCACATGCTGTCCGACGTGGCGGCCCTGGGGCTCTCGCTGTTCGCGATCTGGATCGCCCAGCGTCCGCCGTCCGCCACCCGGACCTACGGCTATTACCGGACCGAGATCCTGGCCGCCCTGGCAAACGGCGCGGCCCTCGTGGCCCTGGCGGTCTACGTGCTGTTCGAGGCGTACCAGCGGATCCGCGAGCCGGCCGAGGTCGACGCCCCGCTCATGATGGGGATCGCGATCGGCGGCCTGGTCGTAAACCTGATCGGTCTGCGCATCCTTTCGGGCGGCCGGTCGGAGAGCCTGAACGTGCGGGGGGCGTGGCTCCATGTCTTCACCGACATGCTCGGCAGCGCCCAGGCGGTGGTGGCGGGCGCCCTGATCTGGATCTACGGCTGGGCCTGGGCAGACCCCCTGGCCTCGGTGCTCATCTCGCTGCTGGTGATCTACTCCTCCTGGGCGCTGCTGCGCGAGGCGGTGGGCGTCCTGATGGAAGGCGCGCCCAAGCACATCGACGTGGATGACGTCCGCAATGCCCTGGCGGGCCTGCCGGGCGTGGCCGGCGTGCACGACCTGCACGTCTGGACGATCACCAGCGGCCGGGAGGCGCTGTCGGCCCATCTGGTGGTGCGGGAGGAGAAGGAGCGGCAGGCCATGCTCCCGCAGATCCGCAAGGTGCTGCACGACCGCTTCGGGATCCACCACGTCACGGTCCAGCTCGAAACCGACGACTGCAATTCGGGTTGCTGAAGGCGGCCGGGAGCGGTCGGACGGACCCGCTCCCGGCGATTTGCTTGACCTGGGCTCAGTTCCTCGAAAGCGAGGTGCGGACGAGGAGGAGAACGCCGATCCGCATCAGCGCGAGCGGCCCGGCGGCATCCAGGATCGTAGCCACGGCATCCGGCGAGCGCACCAGCCGCTCGAGGAGATTGATGCCGAAGGCCCAGTCCTCGTCGAAGAGGTCCAGCGAGCCCTCGGCCTCCCCCTGCCGCAGGAGGGGGAAGCCGCCGTTGACCCGGTCCTTGCCGAGCTTGTAGAAGGGCTCCCTGCCGAGAGCCGGACGGGCGGCGGCGGCGAGCAGCGCGGTCGAACGCTCCCGGAAGACCGCCGCCGGCGGATCCCCGTTCTGCGGCCGCTCGCCCAGACGCCAGAGGCCGAACGAGGGCCTCCCGTCGGCGGTGGGCCACTCCATCACATACCAGGGTCCCTCGGTGTCGGCCTCGGCGCTCGAAGCGGGCTCGTCCCCCAGCTTCAGAGCCTCCAGGAACTCGCTGGCGAAGGCGTTGCGGAGACGGCGCATTGCGTCGGACTGCTCAGAATCGTGCATGAGCTTCCCTCCTTGGGGATCGCGGCGAAGTACTTACGCCCATTTACGCCTGAGAGCGTAAAAGGCGCGAGGAGGAGAGTCAAGCCCTTTTTTATCAGAGATTTACCTGGCACAAGACCCGTGCCAGGTCGGCTGCCGAGGAGCGGCTTTTCAGCGCCGCCGGATCAGCGCGCGGTACGCCTTGAGGTGCCGCAACGCGCTCTTCCCCTGGCCCAGGATCTCGTACACCCCGGCCAGGTTGAAGTGCGCGTCCGCCAGGCTTTCATCGGCCCGCAATGCCGTTTCGTAGGCCTCGGCGGCCTCGGCCAGCCGCCCCAGGTCCTGCAGGGCGACGCCGAGGTTGTAGGCGGCGGTCGCCGCGGTGCCGGGACCGGGCCGCGCCTCCAGGGCCCGCCGGTAGTGCGGCTCGGCCGCCGCGGCGTCGCCCCGGTCGTGGAGGAGCCGCCCGACGTTCAGGTGGGCGTCGGCGTGGTCCGGATCGAGCTCCAAGGCCCGCCGGTAGGCGGCGAGGGCGCCCGCGCCGTCCTCGGGCTCGAGGTCCTCGCCGCGGATAAACCACCCCTCGGCGTCCCCGGGCTCCATCCGCGGCTCCGGCAAGTCCTCCTCGGGCGTCCTGTCCTCGGCCAGGGCGGCCCGGCGGCTCGCCTCCCGCTCGGCCCGCTCGGCCAAATCGGCGGCCTCGCGCCGCAGGTCGTCGATGCCGAAGTCGAGCAGCTTCTGGCCGGAGTCGGGGTGCCAGACCTCGCCGCCGTCGCGCACCACCACCTGGTGCCCTTCGGCGGTGATCCGCACACCGGTGAGCGGGCGCCCGGCGGGGAGCTGCTTCTGGAGGTTCTCCAGCGCGGAGACGATGCGGCGGTGGGGGATCTGCGCCGCGAGCAACCCCTTGGCGGCCCGCAGGAGGATGAGGTCCTGGAAGGAGAAGAAGTACTCGCCGCGCGCCCCCTGGCGTGGGGCGAGGACGCCGGCCCGCACATAGGCGCGGACCTGCTCGGCCGAGAGGCCGAGAAGGGCGGCGACGTCCCGGGTCGAGTATCCGCTGACGGAGCTGGCCGCGGTGGCGGCGCTGCTGGCTGCGGTAGAAGGGCGGCCCATCACGCCCAGTGTACTCCGGCTCCCGGCTTTCTGACGGTCCTACTGGCGCTTCGTGGTCTTCTTGCGCGGGGCCGCGGTCTCGGAATCGTTGGCGGCGGTCGCCTGGCGGTCCGCCGTCCGCGGCGCCGGCCGGGGCGGCTTGCGCTCGCCGAGAGCGACCGTCTTGGCGGCCTTGGGGGCCTTCTCGGCCTGCGCCACCTTGGCGGTCTCGACGCTCGCGAGGCCGGACGGCCGGGCCGACTCCAGACTGGCCTTGAGGGCGGCCATGAGGTCGATGATCTGGGCCCGCGGCGCCTCGGGCGGCGCGGCGGTGATCTCGTGCCCCTGGATCTTCTGCTCGATCAGCTCGCGGGTGCGCAGGCGGACGTGGTCCTCGTACTCCTCGGGCCGGAACTCTTCGGCGGCGATCTGATCGATGAGCTGGATGGCGAGCCGCAGCTCCGGCTCCTTGACCTCGGCGGGGCCGAGCGGCACCTCGGAGAAGGGGCGCAGCTCGTCGGCATAGCGGAGCTGCTGCATGATCAGGCCCCCCTCGAACGGCCGGAGCAGGACGAGGTGGTCCTTGCCGCGCGCCGCGTAGCGCGCCAGCGCCGCCCGGCCGGTCTGCTTCATCGCCTCGGCGAGCAGGCGGTACGGGCGGTCGCCCCCCTTGTCGGGGCCGAGGTAGTACGACTTCTCGAAATAAATCGGATCGACATTCTCCAGAGGCACGAACTCGGCGATTTCAATCGCGTTTGTCGGCTCCGGGTTGAGCGCCTTGAGCTCCTCTTCCGTAAAGAGGACATACTGGCCCTTGGCGTATTCGTAACCTTTGACCATTTCGTCGCGGCCGACGACTTCATTGTCCACCGGACAGAAATATTGTTGCCGCAGCCGGGAGCCGCACTTGGCGTGGAGCATGTTGAGCGTGATTCCAGCGGCGCTCTCCCCGGTTGAGTAAAGCTTTACCGGGACCGTGACCAACCCGAAAGAAACCATTCCGGAGGCAAAGGGTCGTAAGCTCATCCGCGTATAATACCATTTCCCGCCGATGCCCGCGAGCCGCAAGGGAAAGCCCTCCGACGCTTCTGTTTCTTCTAGCTTTGTAAAGGAAATTCGCAGTGAGCTGCGGCGTCTGCGGGCGCCCGCCGGAATGATCGATATCGATCATTCGACCGTCATGAAGCCGGAGATTTCAGATCGACCTTTCGATAAAAAAGGTTGGGTTTTCGAGCTCAAGTACGACGGCTTCCGGATGGTCGCCGGCCGCGCCGGGGACGCCGGGGACGCCGCCGGCAGCGTCCGCCTGGTCTACCGCAGCGGCAAGGACGCGACGCGCCTCTTCCCGGAGATCGTCCGCGCTCTCGCGGCCCTCCCCTTGGGTTCCCTGGTGCTCGACGGCGAGGTGGTGTCGCTCGACGCCGCCGGGCATCCCAGCTTCAACCAGCTCCAGCAGCGCGCCCGCCGGACCCGGGAGATCGATCTCCAACGCGCCTCGATCGAATCGCCGGTGACGTTCTTCGCCTTCGATCTGCTCGCGCTGGAGGGGCACGACCTGCGGTCCCTGCCGCTCGCCGAGCGCAAGGCCCTGCTGCGCCGCGTTCTCTCTTCCGTCAGGGGGTCCGAAGGCGGGACGCTGCGCTACGTGGACGACGTCGCCGAGCGCGGGGAGGACCTCTACCGGGCCGTGGCCGAGCTGGGTCTCGAAGGGGTCGTGGCCAAGCGCGCCGACTCCCCTTACCGCGGTGGCTATACCCGCGACTGGCTGAAGATCCGCGTCGATCGGGTGGGTGACTTCGTGGTGGTGGCCTTCGCGCCGGGCGCGATCGGCTTCTACAAGCTCTATCTGGCGGTCTACGACGAGGCGGCGCGCGGCTTCGTCTATGCCGGCAGCGTCGGCACCGGTTTCAGTGGCAACGAGATGACCGCGATCCGCTCCCGCCTGGAGCCGCTGCGCCGGCCGGCCCCGGCTCTCACCGGCCCCGGCCCGGCCCGGCGCGGCCTCGTCTGGGTCGAGCCCGAGCTGGTCTGCGAGGTGCGCTACAAGGAGTGGACCCCGGGCGGGCA
>DATAHG010000364.1:0-2170 GCA_036263295.1 Thermoanaerobaculia bacterium
GAGGGCGACCTGCTGACCGTGGGGGAGGCGCTCCTTCTCTTTCAGATCCAGGAGAGCGAAACCCTGCGCTCCGAGCCGCGGCCTCTGGCCGACGAGAGCTCTTTCATCGCCCGGACGACGATCCAGCATCGCCCCGGGCCCGGCGCCGGGGAGCGGCTGGAGACCCGGGATTTCCAGGTGCTCCTCCAGGTCGCCGCCGCCCTCCAATCGCCGCGCTCCACCGCCGAGTTGGCCTGTGGCCTCCTGCGGCAGGTCCTCGCGGCCATACCGGCGGAGCGCGCCGCGCTCCTGCTGGCCGACCGTGGAGCCCCCGAGATCGCCGCCGCCTTCACCCTGGACCGACGGGACTCTACCGAGCCCTTCCCTGTCTCCCGCACCGTTGCGCGGCGCGCGCTCGAAGAGGGCACGGCGCTGCTGGCCGACGAAGTGATCCTGGAGGAGGGGCTGGGCGGCTCCGAAAGCCTGCAAGCCGAGCGGATCCGCTCGCTGCTGGCCGCGCCGCTGGCGCACCAGGGCCGCACCCTCGGTCTGCTCTACGCGGACACCCGAGAGCCGGGCTCCTCGTTCGGCGAACGGGACCTCCAGATGCTCGCCGCGCTGGGCAGCCTGGCCGTGGGGGCGCTGGTCCACGTCCGCCAGACGGAGTGGCTGGAGGAGGAGAACCGCCGGCTTTCCGAGAGCCTCACGCACGACATGGTCGGCGAGAGCCTGCGCATGAAGGAGGTCTACCGCCTTCTCGGCCGGGCGGCGGCGACCGACTCGACCGTCCTGCTGCGCGGCGAGAGCGGCACCGGCAAGGAACTGGCGGCCCGGGCTCTCCACCAGGGGAGCCCGCGGGCCGGCAGACCTTTCGTGGCGGTCAACTGCGCGACCTTGTCCGAGACGCTGCTCGAAAGCGAGCTGTTCGGCCACGAGCGCGGGGCCTTCACCGGAGCCGTGGCGCGCCAGGTCGGCAAGGCCGAGGCGGCGGACAGTGGAACCCTTTTTCTAGACGAGGTCGGCGAGATCCCGCTCCCCTTGCAAGCCAAGCTCCTGCGCTTTCTTCAGGAGCGGCAGATCGAGCGGGTGGGGAGCCCGCGACCGATTCAGGTGGATGTGCGCGTCGTGGCCGCGACCAATCGGGATCTGGAAAAGGGGATCCGGGAGGGGTCGTTCCGCGAAGACCTCTACTACCGGCTCAATGTGATCACTTTACATCTCCCGCCGCTGCGCGACCGGCGGGAGGACGTGCCGCTGCTGGCGAGTCACTTCGCGGCCCTGACCAGCCGCCGCCTGAGCCGCCCCTGGACCGGCTTCACCCCCGAGGCTCGCGCCTGCCTCCTGCGCTACGACTGGCCGGGCAATGTCCGCGAGCTGGCCAACGCGGTCGAGCGCGCGCTGGTGCTGGGGGAAGGAGATCTGATCCGTCCGGAGGATCTGCCCGAGGCCATGCTGGAATCGGCCCCTGTCTCGGAGGTCCAACTGGGACGTTTTCACGAGGTGGTGCAGGAGACCAAGAGGCAGCTCATCCGCACGGCGGTGGCCGAGGCGGGCGGCAACATCACTCGCGCCGCCGGCCGTCTCGGGCTCCAGCCCACCTATCTGCACCGCCTCATTCGCAATCTCGACCTGCGGGGCGAGATCGAGCGCTGAGCCACCCGGACCCGTCATGGAGATCGCGATAAAATGGAAATCTCAGGAATCCCCTTCAGCACGATCGACTGGTCCGAGGTCGAGCGCACGGAGCATCTAGGCGAGTCCGGCGCTGCCTATTGGCGCACGCGGAATTTTGGAAATATCCGAGTCAGAATGGTCGAATACACGCCCGGCTATCTCGCCGATCACTGGTGCTCCAAAGGCCACATCATCCTGTGCCTGGAGGGTGAGCTGACGACCGAGCTGGAAGACGGCCGCACGTTCCTGCTCAAACCGGGGATGAGCTATCAGGTGGCCGACGAGGCCGCGCCGCACCGCTCTTCCACCGAAGTCGGCGCCAGATTGTTCATCGTGGATTGAGGGCTGGAGAAAGCGTGTTGCAGGTCACCCGGCACGGGGAGCGCCGGGCGACCGCAGGCGAGGATCCCTAGTTGTTGTAGCAGCTCACTTCCGCCGAGCAGCCGGTCGGAGAGCAGCCGCACTCCTGGGTGCAACTGCTTATGAAACCGACCTCCTCGGTCGCGGCGGCTCCGCC
>DATAHG010000365.1:0-6537 GCA_036263295.1 Thermoanaerobaculia bacterium
TTTTCCTCGTTCGCCAGCTCGAGGCGCTCTACGTCGAGGTGATTCGCCAGCTTGACCTCATTGACCTCACGGTCGCCGCGGATCAGCGCCGCCACAAGCCCCTTCTCGGTCTCGTAGATCAGCGTCTTGACGATCCGCTTCGGAGCCATCTTGAGGAAGCGGGCCACGTCCTCGACCGCCTTCTTGCCCGGCGTGGCGACCTCCTGGAGATCCTGCGGCGGATGGGCCTCGCCGGCCGCGTCGCGCCGGGTCTCGGCCTTCTCCACGTTCGCTGCATAGCCGCACTTGGGGCAGCGGACCACCGCGCTCTCGCCCGAGCCGGCCACGACCATGAACTCGTGGGAAGCCGAGCCGCCGATCGTGCCGGTGTCGGCCTCGACCGCGCTGTAGTCGAGCCGGCAGGCGTCGAAGATCCGGCAGTAGGCGCGGCGCATGGCCTCGTAGGCCACGTCGAGCCCCTCGGCGGTCGCGTCGAAAGAGTAGGCGTCCTTCATGATGAACTCGCGCCCGCGCATCAGGCCGAAGCGCGGCCGGATCTCGTCGCGGAACTTGGTCTGGATCTGGTACAGGTTGAACGGGAGCTGGCGATAGCTCTTCACGTCGCGCCGCACCAGGTCGGTGATGACCTCTTCATGCGTGGGGCCGAAGACGAAGTCACGCTCGTGGCGGTCCTTGACGCGCAGCAGCTCCTTGCCGTACTTCTGCCAGCGGCCGGACTCCTGCCACAGCTCGGCCGGCTGGATGCACGGTCCCACCATCTCCGAAGAGCCGGTGGAATCGATCTCCCGGCGGACGATCGTCATCAGCTTGGAGAGGCTGCGCCAGCCGTACGGCAGATAGCTATAAATCCCGGCGGCGGCCTTCTTGATCATGCCGGCCCGCACCATGAGCTGGTGACTGGTCACCTCGGCGTCGTTCGGCACCTCGCGGGTGGTGTACAGATAAAAACGGCTCCAGCGCATTCGGCCTCCGGGTCGGTGAAAGAAAAACACAAAGGAGGGCGACGCGCGCCCTCCCGGTCCATTCCTGACTGGGCGAGAGAAAACCTTCTCTTACTTCTACTTCTTGGGGCTGCGCCGCACGCGCTCCAGCAGGCGCGACGAGTCTTTCATGCATTCCATCATTTTTTCCTGCAGCGCCTCGCCGCGCTCCCCGAGCGCCCGGGCGTGGGCCAACACACTGCGCGCCCGCTCCTCCTCGCCCGAGGCGAGCAGCGCCATCCCCAGGTGGGTCAGCGTGGTGGGCGACGGCCCCAGCTCGCTCGACCGCGACAGAAAATCGATCGCGCGGTCGAACTCCTTGCGCTTGTAATGCACCCAGCCGAGGGCGGCGAGCGGGAACTGCTTGATCTCTTCCGGCGACAGCTCGACCGACTCGCGGGCATAGCTCAGGGCCTGATCGAGATCCTCTTCCATCTCCGCCAGGTTGTACGCCATCTCGTAGTAGGCGATGCTCTTGGCGAAGTTCGAGCTCCCCTCGTCCAGCAGGCGCAGGCCGATGCGGTTCCCCTCGCGGTACTTGCCCTGGCTGCGCAGCGCCTCGATCAGGGCGGCGTAGGCCGTGGCGCGCAACATCTCGCCAGGGTTCAGGTCGAGCACCTTCTTCGTCACCACCTCGATCTCCTGGTTGCGGTTGAGATGGAGGCAGAGCAGGGCGTAGGACATCAGCAGCGTCGGGTTCTCCGGATCGAGCGCCAGGGCCCGGCGGTAGTTCGACAGCGCCTGCTTCAAATTGTCGCGCGCCAGCGAGTCCTCGGCCTGGTGGAACCAGGAGGCGGCCTCGCCGCTCACCTGGGGCAGCGGGATCCCCGAGCTGCCGGAGAGGTACCGCACCAGGTCCTGGTACTGGAGTTTCTTGGGGTTCAGGCGCTGGGCCTGGCGGAAGCTCTCCAGCGCCTTGCGGTTCCAGTGGCGGTCGAGATAGCAGAGCCCCAGCAGATGGTGGGCCTCTTCGAAAGCCGGGTCGTGCCGCACCGCCTCTTGCAGGTGCTTCTGGGCGGCCGACAGCTTGCCCATCTCGTAGAAGCAGCTCCCGAGCAGATAGAGCGCCTGCGGCACCGGATCGACCTGCACGGCGCGCTCCAGGAAGAGCACGGCCTTCGCCAGATTGCCCTGGCCGGCGTAGACCGCGCCGAGGCTGAAATGCGGCAGGAAGCTGTCGGGATAGAGCGAGACGGCGCGCTTGAGGTAGTCCTCGGCGCGCAGGTGATCGCCGCGCTCGTAATAGATCACGCCGCTGTAGACCAGCCCCTCGTAATGGTCGGGCTTCGACTCCAGCACGCGCGAGAAGTAGCTCAGCGCCTGGTCGGCGTTCCCCTCGTTGAAATGGGTCTCGCCGAGGAAGTAGGCCAGCTCGTAATTCGCCCGGTCGAGCTTATAGGCCGCCTCCAGGGCGGAGACGGCGCGCTCGATGTCGAAGGCGAAGAGGGCGTACTCGGCGTCCTCCAGATGCTGCAGGAAGAGCTTGCGCTTGTCGCCGTGATGGAGGGCGGCGATGCGCTCCTTGATCGCCAGGAAGCGCTCGCGCTTCTCCAGCGCCAGGAGCTGGTAGTCCATCTTGGACTCCCACAGCTCGCTCCACTCCTCCCAGCCGATGACCTTCTTCTGCTCCAGCAGCTCGCGCAGGGTGACCAGGCCGGTCTGGCCGATCAGGATGTTCTTCTCCTGCTTGTGGAGCGCCGACAGAAGCTGGCGGACGGTCTCGGCGGTGCGCTTGACCGCCTCCTCCAGGATCGAGATCCGCTCGAGCAGGTGCTCGTCGAAAGAAAAGCTCTCCTCCGCCGCCTCCTCGTAGGCCTCCTCCTCTTCGAGCAGAGCGCCCGAGAGCACCAGCAGCTTCTGGTGGCAGCGGACGCAGAACTCGTGGTCATCCCGGTTCTGAGCGCCGCAAACTTGACAAAACATCATGTTCCTTCCGCCCGGCGGATCAGCCGCCGTATTCGTAGAACCCCCGTCCGCTCTTGCGGCCCAGGTGGCCAGCGTCGACCATCTTGATCAGCAGTGGACAGGGGCGGTACTTCGGATCTCCGAAACCCTGGTGGAGAACGCGCAGGATGTCCAGGCAGACGTCCAGCCCGATCAGGTCGGCGAGCGCCAGAGGCCCCATCGGATGGTTCATCCCCATCTTCATAACCGCGTCGATCGCCTCGGGCTTCCCGACCCCCTCGTAGAGGCAAAAGATCGCCTCGTTGATCATCGGCATCAGCACGCGGTTCGAAACGAAGCCCGGCGCGTCGTGGACCTCGACCGGCGTCTTGCCCATGCGCCGCGAAGCCGCTTCGACCGCATCGTAGGTCGCCTGGCTGGTGGCGAGCCCGCGGATCACCTCGATGAGCTGCATCAGCGGCACCGGGTTCATGAAGTGCATGCCGATGATCTTCTCCGGCCGCTTCGTCGCCCCGGCCAGTTTGGTGATCGAGATCGAGCTGGTGTTGGACGACAGGATCGCCTCCGGCTTGCAGATCCGGTCGAGCTCGCCGAGCACCGACTGCTTGACCTCCAGGCGCTCGACCACCGCCTCGACCACCAGGTCGGCGGCCGCCAGCGCGTCGAGCTGCCCCTCCGGCCGCAGACGGGCGAGAGCGCCGTCGCGGTCCTCGGCCGACAGCTTCCCCTTCTCCACCAGCTTCGCCAGGCTCTTGCCGATCGCGCCGACCCCGCGCTCCAGGGCCGCGGGCGCGGCGTCGACCAGCACCACGTCATATCCGCTCGCCGCGGCCACCTGGGCAATGCCGTGCCCCATGGTGCCCGCGCCGACCACTCCGATCGTCTGAATGACTCCCGTCGCTTCCATTTCAGCTCCCAAAGTAGACACCTCTCCTGACCGCCTCGCGGCGGGATTCCTGAGCGTAAGAGATCCCAGACCCCGGGTCAAGGAAACCGCGAAGGCCCTATTTTTCTATGTGCTGAAGAATTGCCGAATCGCTAGGCCGTACGCCGCCGGACCCTCGCCGGAGGCTCGATCAGGTCGAACCAGGGCTCCCGCCGGCCGAACTTGGTGGACAGGGCGGCGCCCACCCCGATCAGGGTGGCCGCCGTCCAGGCGAGGACTCCGAGCCAGGGGAGGAACTTGACCACGCCAAGGACCAGCAGGCCGAGCGTCGCGGCGTTGAGCGGCCGGGCGCGGCGGCGCAGGACATGGACGAACAGCCACTCCCCCAGGGCCAGGAAGACCGCCACCAGGCCCCAGAGCTTGAGGATCAGCGCCAGCAGCACGACCAGGATCAGCAGCGGGACTCCCATGAGCCCCCCCGCGAAGGTCGAGAAGAACAGCGCCGTGAGCACCAGGGCGAGGACGCCGGTCAGCCCCACGAAGAAGCTGCGGAACGGCTCCCGGCTCACCCCCTCGGCGGTCTCCAGCACCTGCCGGCCGCTGGTCGCGAAGAGCAGCAGGAGGAGCGCGGCCCAGGCGGCGAGCAGCGCCAGCTTGGTCCCGGCCACCAGGGCGGACGAGGAGCGCAGCCCCAGGGTCGGCCATTCCAGCAGGGTGAGCGAGGCGGCCGAAGCGGTGGGATAGGAGACCATCCGGCCCCCCACCCGCGCTCCGGGTGCCGCGTGGATCGTGCCGCCCACCACCGAGACGTCGCCCCCCACCCGGGCAGTAGGACCGAGGCGGACATTGCCTCCCAGCACGATGATGTCGCCATCCACCTCGCCGGTGACCACCACGGCGCCGTTGAGCGCCGCGACGCTGGCGAGCGCCTGGCCATCGATCAGGAGGTCGCGGCCGATCGCGACGAGCTGCTCGCGGGCCACGCTGCCGGCTTCGAGGCGGAGCGCCACCGGGGCGGAAGAGGCGGCGGCCGGAGTCACCGCCTTTGGGGAGGGTCCGCCGGGAGACACCGCGGCCAGCGGGAGGACCGCGAAGAGCAGGGCCGTGAAGAACACGCTCATCCGGGAGCGGCTCAGAGGCCGCCGACTCCCCGCCGCCCCGCGATCACGCCGGACCCGGCCGTGCGCTTGCGCCGCAGAAGCGAGAAGAGGAGCAGGTTGAGGCAGACCACCAGGAACCCGAAGGCGCCCAGGCTGATCGGCGACGAGAACACCTCGCCCGCGATCAGATGGGCGCCGGAGCCGGCGGCATAGAGCAACCCGGCGCCGGCCTGCAGCGCGGCGCCGAACATGCCGGCCACCGCCCCCAGCGCCTCCAGCCCCGAAGAGCCCGCCCCCAGATCGGAGGCGTTCGAGCCGAGCAGGAAGGCGGCGATGCCGCCCAGCAGGAGGACCACGGCGGCCGGGAAGCGCCAGGTGCGGGGGTGGCGCCCCTCCCAGCCCGTGTCCGGCAGCGCCGCCATTACGTCGTCGCGGAAATCGGGCTGGACCGCCAGGCTCTGCCGCCGCAGCAGCCCGTTGAGGGCGGCCAGGTCCTCGCGCTCGGCCCGGCAGTCGGGACAGGCCGCGAGATGGCGTTCGAGAGGAGTGCGCTGCTCCGGCAGGAGTGTGCCGTCGGCCTCCATCTCGAGCCATTCGCGGAAAGTGCTGTGGTCGGGCCTGTCCATAAATCCCCCGTTCAATCGCTCAGAAAATCCTGGAGCCGCTCCTTGAGCATCTGCCGTCCCCGGAAAAGCTTGTTCTTGACGGTCCCGAGAGGCATCTCCTTGAGCCGCGCGATCTCCTCGTACGGCAATTCGCCGAAGTGGCGCAGCAGGATCAGCTCCCGGTACTCCCAGGGCAAGGCGTCGATGGCCTCCTGGATCGCGTCCCCGCGCTCCCGGTTGCGCAGCTCCCCATAAGGGCCGCGCTCGGGCGAAGGCAGGTCCCAATCCCTGCCGTCCCCCTCGGTGTCGTCCTGGCGCAGAGAGACCAGCTTGAGACGCCGCCGGCGGATCTGGTCGATGGCCGCGTTCTGAGCCACCCGAAAGAGCCAGGTCGAGAATCGATACTGAGGGTCGTAGCGATCGAGCACCTGGTAGATCTTGACCAGGACGTCCTGAGCCAGATCGTGGGCATCGTCCGCACTCCGCAGCAAGCGAAACAGATAATTGACGAGGCGCCCCTGGTAGCGTTCGACCAGATCCCCGAAACGCTCCCGGTCGCCGGCGAGAACCGCGGCCACCAGCTCCTCGTCGGTGGGCTGGTCCGCTCCCCGCGTCATAGCGTCCATACGCAAGCGGTCCGCCAAGGTTGCACGACCGGCCTAAAGCCAGACGAAATCCGGCCCGCCGGCCCGGGAGGGAGCCGGAACGGGCTGGAAAGGACGGGAGGGAGTGCCGCTTCGCGCCGCGCGCATCGGGGCCGAGAGGGAGCCGGACCGGTCAGTGCGAGGGGGACGCCGGCTCGGCGCCGGTGTCCTGGCTGGCGCTCAGGATGCCATGGGCCTTGCCGGTGAGCAGCGCGCCGAGATCGGTTTCGATGCCGTTGGGCGAGGACTCGATGATGCGTCCGACCTCCTTGCCATCCCGCTTGACGATGAAGGTCGGCACGAACCGAATATCGCTTGCCTTGGCCAGCCCGATGGGGTCGTTCTTCTGGCGATCGACCGCGTTGTACTCAATCTTGAAGGGGACCGGACCGCCGATCTCGTCGAGCGCGCGCCAGA
>DATAHG010000366.1:0-4429 GCA_036263295.1 Thermoanaerobaculia bacterium
TCCTCGGCCGCGCTGTAGATGGTCCCCGGCAGCTTGGGGTTGGCCTCGGCGGTCTTGGCCGCGATCACGATGTTGGCGCCGTCGGCCGCCGCGCGCAACGCGATCGCCTTGCCGATACCCCGGCTGGCGCCGGTGATGAACAGGGTCTTGCCTCGCAGGTCGGACATGGGGGTCTCCGGTCAGGATGGATTGTCACGCTGCACAGATCGGCTGCACGGAGGATCTGTACGCAAGCATTCGTAGTCTATGCGAAGCGCCGCGGCTCCGCGGCCGGTGGGCGCGCGGCCGCGTCCCTTCGCCGCAACTCGCGGTGTGACGCCGCGTCTCCGCGGAAGCCGGCGCGGGGACGCGGGGGCGCGCCGCGGGCTCGCGGCAGGCGGTGCGCTCCGGTCGCCGATCGTCGCGGATCCGTAGGGACTCGGCGCGCCGTCGCGGGCTGTGGGCGCGAGCTCGCATGGACCGGCGCGTCTCCGCGGCCTGGTGGCGCGGCTTCGCGGGGAGACGCCGCGTCCCCGCCGCAGGCGCCGCGCTCTCGCGGTCCCTGGGCGCGTGGAGGCGAAGAGCGGGCGCGGATCCGTAGCGGTTGGCGCTGCCTCGCGGCCACCCGGCGCCGCCTCGCGGCGGCTCAGCGCAAGTCGCGTCTCCTCGCCGCGGACCCGCGCCAGGGGGCGCGTCCTCGCTCCGGGGCGGCGCGGAGACGCGGCGCAACCCCCGCGCGGGCTGTCCGCGCACCCTTCAAGGTAGAGACCCCCTCCGGACCGCCCCGGAGGGAGGCCCCCAAGCTTCGGTTCAACGCCAATCCACCCGAGGAGGTTTCTTCATGGAACAGAGGGATCGCCCCGCTTTCCGCCGGCGCCACGTCCCGGCGCTGGCCCTCGCCGTCTTTACTCTCGCCGCCCTCGTCCCCGGCGCCGCGACGGCCCATCCGCCGGACGCGCCGACCCTCGAAACGCTGCGGCTGTTCGACCCAGCCGCGCTCGAGACCCCGGAGAACATCGTCCTCGACCGCGCCGGCAACCAGTACATCAGCCTCGCCCTCACCGGCGAGGTGCGGAAGATCGCGCCGGACGGCACCCAGTCCACCCTGATCCAGTTCCCGATCGGGGCGCCGCTCACCTTCTGCGGCCCCTTCTTCAACGCCGTCACCGGCATCACCATCGACCGCCAGGAGCGCTATCTCTATGCCTCCGTGGTCTCGTGCGATCTCGGCAGCCGCGGCGTCTGGCGGGTCGCGCTGCGGGACGGCTCGGCCGAGCTGCTGGCGAACCTCCCCCTGGAGTCTTTGCCGAACGGGCTCGACCTCTACCGGGGCGATCTCTACGTGGCGGATTCCTCCCTGTCGCGCGTCTGGCGGGTGCCGGCCGAGGGCGGCGAGGCCGAGGTCTGGCTGGAATCGCCACTCCTCGCCGGAGCGCTCGTGGACGGGCAGCCTCTGCCGGGCGCGAACGGACTCAAGGTCTTCCACGGCGAGGTCTACGTCGCGACCTCGGCCCAGGGGACCATCGTGGCCATCCCGATCGAGCCGGACGGCTCGGCGGGGGAGCCGCGGATCCATGGCGTGCTGCCGGCCGGCCAGGGGTGCGACGACTTCTCCTTCGACGTCCACGGCAGCCTCTACTGCGCGACCGACCCCTCGAACACCGTGGTGCGCCTCGATCCGGACGGCACCACCGAGATCCTGCTCACCGCGGCGGACGGCCTCGACGGTCCCACGGCCACGGCGTTCGGGCGGACCGGCCAGGACCGCTTCAACCTGTACATCACTAACGGCGCCTTCCCGTTCTTCTCGACTACCCACCGGCCGAGCCTGATGCGTCTCCACCTCGGCGTGCCGGGCGCGCCGCCGATCTGACGCGCCGCCCTGAAACTCACCTGAAACAAGGCGGATACCCTCCTCGTAATCCAAATAAACGAGGAGGGCCCCCGCCGTGGAGAGCTTGATCCAGGACCTGCGCTACGCCATCCGGATGCTCGGCCGGAAGCCGACCTTTACCCTGGCCGCGGTGATCTCGCTCGGCCTGGGGATCGGCGCCAACACCACGATCTTCAGTCTCGTGAACGCCCTGCTCCTCCGGCCGGTGCCGGTCGAGGACCCCGACCGGCTGGTCATGCTCTTCACCAAGGACAGCCGCAACCCCGGCGCGCCGCCCCTCTCCCATCTCAACTGGAAGGACTACCGGGACCAGAACGAGGTCTTCTCCGGGATGGCCGGCTACGACTGGACCGGGATGAGCGTCGCCACCGCGAACGGCGAGCCGGCCGTCGCCACCGGCCAGCTCGTCTCCGGCAACTACTTCGACCTGCTGGGGATCCGCGCCGCCCTCGGACAGACCTTCCGGCCCGAAGAGGACGCCACGCCCGGCGCCTATCCGGTCACCGTCCTCTCCCACCGCTTCTGGCAGGAACGGCTCGGCGGCGACCCCGGCGCGGTCGGCGGCACCATCCGGATCAACGGCGCCCCCTACACCGTGATCGGCGTGGCCCCCGCCTCGTTCACCGGGGTGGACCGCGGCGTCCGGCCCGAGCTGTGGGTGCCGATGGCGATGAACCGCCAGATCCGCCCCGACAAGGAGTCCAACTGGTACGAGACCCGGCGCGGCCTGTTCGTGTTCGGGGTGGCGCGGCTCAAGCCCGGGGTCACCCTGGAGCAGGCGCGGCAGAACCTGACGGCGATCGGCCAGCGCCTCCAAACCGAGTTCCCGACCGACAACAAGGGGCGCAACGTCGAGCTGGTGCCGCTCCCCCTGGCGACCATCAACCCGCAGGTCCGCCAGGGGGTGATCGCCGCCTCGGCCCTCCTGTCGGCGGTCGTCGCCCTGGTCCTGCTGATCGCCTGCGCCAACGTGGCGAACCTCCTGCTGGCCCGCGCCGCGGCACGCCGGCGCGAGGTCGCCATCCGTCTCTCCCAGGGAGCGAGCCGGGCGCGGCTGATCCGCCAGCTCCTGACCGAGAGCCTCCTCCTCGCCACCCTTGGAGGGGTGCTCGGACTGCTGATCCTGGTCTGGGCCCGGCAGGCCTTCCTGCACCTCCTGCCGAGCCTGCCGTTCCCGGTCGCGGTCGATCTCGACCTCGCGATCGACGCCCGAGTCCTGGTCTTCACGCTCGGGCTCTCGCTGCTCACGGGTTTCCTGTTCGGCCTGGTGCCGGCCCTGCAGTCCTCCAAGCCCGACCTGGTCACGGCGCTCAAGAACCAGGCCTCGCTCCAGGGGGAGAACCGGCGCGGGCTGGGCCTGCGCGGCCTGCTGGTGGCGAGCCAGGTCGCCCTCTCCCTGGTCTCCCTGATCGCCGCCGGGCTCTTCCTGCGCAGCCTCGGGGAGGCGAAGCGGATGGACCCCGGGTTCGACAGCCAGCGCCTCGCCTTCGTCTCCTTCGATGTGGGACTCCAGGGAATGGACCAGCCGCACGGCGAGCAGTTCTTCCGCGACGTGCGCGACCGCATCGCCGCGCTCCCCGGCGTGGCCGCCGCCACCCTGGCGCAGGCCGGGCCGCTCCAGGGCTCGTTCTCCCGCTCGGTCTTCCTCGAAGGCCGCGAGAGCGAGAGCGAGGGGCGGCTGGTACAGGTCAACGCCGTCCAGCCCTCCTACTTCGCGACGGCCGGCATCCCGGTGCTCCAGGGGCGCGCCTTCGACGGGCGGGACCGTGCCGGGGCGGTCCCCGTCGTGATCGTCAACCAGACCATGGCGAAGCGGTTCTGGCCGGGGGAGAACCCGATCGGCCAGCGCTTCCACTTCTTCGGGCAGGACCCGGTCGAGGTCATCGGCGTGGCCCGGGACGCGGACTACAACGCCATCGGCGAGGAGCGCCAACCCTACGTCTACCGGCCGCTCGACCAGGCTTACCGGACCGGCGCCTCGCTGATCGTGCGGAGCGAGGGGAGCGATCCGGCGCCAGTGCTCGCCGCCGTGCAGCGCGCGGTGCGGCAGATGGCGCCGGAGATGCCGCTGGTGGGGGTCGAGACCGTCGCCCAGCGCCTCGACAATTCGCTCTGGGCGCCGCGCCTCGGGGCCTCGTTGCTCGCCCTGTTCGGCGTGCTCGCCCTGATCCTGGCGGCGGTCGGGATCTACGGCGTGATGTCCTACTCGGTCGATCAGCGCTCGCGGGAGATCGGGGTCCGCATGGCCCTCGGCGCCCAACAGGGGGACGTTCTCGGGCTGATCCTGCGGCAGGGCATGCGGCTGGTGGCGATCGGCGGGGTGGTGGGACTCGCCCTCGCCTTCGCCAGCAGCCGCCTGACCGCCAACCTGCTCTACGGCATCACCCCGACCGACCCGGTCGCCTTCGGCGCCACCACGGCGATCCTGGCGCTGGTCTCGTTCACCTCGATTTTCGTGCCGGCCCGCCGGGCGACCGGGGTGGATCCGATCGTGGTGCTGCGCTACGACTGAGCCGGCTAGAGCGCCGACGTCCCCGGCGGCACCAGCTCGTCGAT
>DATAHG010000367.1:0-19967 GCA_036263295.1 Thermoanaerobaculia bacterium
CAGCCGTGCGACGTGGTGCGGCCGATCGTCCGCGGCTCCGGCGTGCCGTGGATCCCGTAGTGCTCCTTGCTGAGGTCGATCCAGACCACGCCCACCGGGTTGTTGGGGCCGGCCGGGATCTTCGCCTTGGAGTGCTCCGGGTCGGCGTCCCAGAACAGGTCGGGGTTGTAGTTGAACGACGGATTGCGCGCCACGCCCTGCACCTTCCACTGGCCGAGCGGCAGCGGGTCGTGCTCGCTGCCCGCCGTCACCGGCGCGTAGAACAGCAGGTCGTCGCCGTTCTCGACGGTGAGGCTCCAGTCGGCCTTGTTGACCACGACGCGCACGCCCTGCGGCGCCTTCTGCGGCTGGGTCGGCACCGTCCGCACGTTGGGGACGCGCAGGCGCTCCCCGGCGGTCGAGAAGGTCGCCTGGGGGTTGAGCTGCTGCAGGAACTCCGGCGTGCTGTGGAAGCGCTCGGAGAACATCTCCAGCGGCGAGGTGTAGCCGAGGGCGGGAAGCTTGGCCTTCTCCTCCATGTCCTCGGGGATCTTGGGGGTGAACGGGCCCTTGAGGTCATCCGCGGTGATCGTGTACTCGGCCACCGCCTGGGTGCCGCCGCCCGCGGTCAGGTTCTGCCAGGTGACCGCGTCGAGCTTGCCGGTGACCGGCAGGTCGTGGGCCGCCTGGAACGCCGCCAGCGCCTTGCTGGTGTTGCGCCCCCCCTTGCCGTCCACCACGCCGGGCGAAAAGCCGAGGCGGTCGAGCAGGACCTGAATGTCCCCGGCCGGCACCTGGGCCGGCATCGCGGCGGCCGGCTGGGCGGGCTGGGCGGGGATCGGCGCCGGCTGGGGCTGCGCCGGGACCGGCGCCGGGCGCGCCGGCTGAGCCGGGACCGGGCGGGCGGGAGCGGCTTGAGCCGGAGCGGCCTGGGCCGGCTGCGCGGGGACCGCCTGGGCCGGAGCCGGGGCGGTGGCGGGAGCGGGCGCCGGCTGCTTCTGCGGCTCCAGCGGCGGCCGGGCCGCCGCCACGGCCGGCAGGGCCAGAGATCCCAGGAACATCAAGGTCAAAAGCTTGGATCCGGTCCGAAGCATGGCGTCGTCACTCCTGTTCGCCGCGGGGCGGCGTGGGCTGAGGGCGGACCGATCCGCCCTGCACCCCGGGGAATGCAACCGCCGGGCCATGCCCGCCGTACTCCTCCCGCGCATTCGTGAAACAATACCGGCCCGCCCGGCCCGCCGCCCGGCGGCCGCCTCCCCAGACACCATGCAAGACAAGACGCTCAACCGTTACTTCTTCATCGGCCTCCTGGTCTGCACCACCCTGCTGTTCTTCTGGATGGTCCGCAGCTTCCTGCTGCCGGTGCTCCTGGCCGCCGTCTTCTGCACTCTGTTCTACCCGCTGTACGAGCGGCTGGAGCGCGCCTTTCGCGGGCGCAAAACTCTCGCCTCCATGGCCTGTTGCGCGATCCTGCTGATCTGCCTGATTCTGCCGATCTACGGCGTGGTCGCCATGGTGACGACCGAGGCGATCGACTTCTACGGCACCGCGAAGGAGCAGGTCCTCACCTTCATGCAGAAAGGCGGGCAGCAGGCGTGGCTGCGCGACCTGCAGAGCCGCGGCTGGGTGCGCCAGCTCCGCCTCGACGAGATCGACTGGCAGACCCACCTGGAGAAAGCCGCGTCCGGCGCCAGCGGCTTCCTGCTCGCGGCGATCAACGCCGCCTCGCGCGGCACCCTGCAGGTCGTCATCCTGCTCTTCATCACCCTGTTCACGATGTTCTACTTCTTTCGCGACGGCCTCGGCCTGGTCCGTCGCCTGCGCTACCTGATCCCTCTCGACCGCGAGTACAAGAACGCCATCGCGCAACGCTTCGCCTCGGTGGCCCGCGCCACCGTCCGCGGCACCCTGCTGATCGCTCTCATCCAGGGGACGCTCTCGGGGCTCACGATGTGGATCTTCGGGGTCGGCTCGCCGTTCCTGTGGGGGGTGGTCGCGACGCTGATGTCGATCATCCCGCTGGTCGGCGCCTGGGTGGTGCTCTATCCGGCCGCCTTCATCCAGATGGCGACCGGCCACTTCTGGCAGGGTATCGGGATCCTGATCGTGACCATGGTGGTGATCGTCAACGTCGACAACCTGCTGCGGCCGCGCCTGGTCGGGCAGGAGGCCGGCATGCACGACCTGATGGTGTTCTTCTCGACCCTCGGCGGCATCGCCATGTTCGGGGCCATGGGGTTCATCATCGGGCCGCTGATCGCCGCCCTGTTCCTCGCCGTGCTCGACATCTACAGCGCCGAGTTCAAGGACGACCTGGAGGTCACCCGGGTGGGGGCGGCGCTGCCGCAGCTCGAGCCACCGGAGGCGCGCCACGAGCCGGTGCCGGACCCGAGCCCCGGTCCGAGCCCCGGCTCGAGATGAAATCCGCCGGTCAGCCGTTGACCTGCGGGACGGGGAAGATCACCACCCGCCGGTAGGGCTCCTCCCCCTTGCTCTCCGAGGTCAGGCCGTAGCGCTCGGCCACCTGGTGCTGGAGCCGCCGGACATAGGTGTTCTGCGGGTTGAGCTCGACCGGCTTCCCCTGGTCCAGCGCCTCGTCGATCGCCTCCTCGACCTCGCGTAGCGCCTCGTCGTCCTCCGCCGCCTGCTCCGCCGGATCGGCCAGCTCGAAGGCGTCGATCAGGAAGTTCTCCATCTGGGCGATGGTGTTGCTCTTGATGATGTAGACCGGCACGCCGCGCGCCTCGGCGTCGCGCAGGCGGCGCGGCGCCCGGCGCTCCTGCGCCTTGAGGGTGACCACGACGTCGGCCTCGTCGAGGTCGTCCACCACCAGGGCCGGCACGCGCAGCTTGCGGATGGCGCGGTCGAGCTTCCCCTTGGAGACGGCGTAGGGGAAGAGCTTGACGGTGCGGCGCCGGTTGCGCCCCCCCTGGAAGGGGGAGGGTCCGGCGGGAGCGGCGCCCGGCGCGGGCGGCTCGGCGCGCTCTTTCGCCGCGCCGCCTGCGCTGCCCGCCCCGCCATGACCCCCGCCAGTCGCGCGCTGTGCCGCCCCAGCCCGGTCGGTTCGGTCGATCCGGTCGATCTCGACGCCGCCGTCGGCCATCCGCCGCCGGATCTCCGGCCGCGGCGGGATCTCGCGCAGGAAGCGGTCCACCACCTCGGCGACGTTGTGGTGGACGGCCAGGCGGTCCTTGTCCTGGATCTCGATCAGCACCTCGAAGGTGGGCGGCGCCTTCCTTTCGAGCACCGTCTTCTGGGTGCCGCGGCGGCGCGCCTCCTCGTCCGACAGGGTGACCGCCTGGATGCCGCCGACGAGATCGGAGAGGGTGGGGTTCTGCAACAGGTTTTCGAGCGTGTTGCCGTGCGCCGTGGCGATGAGCTGCACGCCGCGCTCGGCGATGGTGCGGGCGGCGAGGGCCTCGGCCGCGGTGCCGATCTCGTCGATCACGATGACCTGCGGCATGTGGTTCTCGACCGCCTCGATCATCACGTTGTGCTGCTCCTCGGGGGAGGGGACCTGCATGCGCCGGGCGCGCCCGATGCCGGGGTGGGGGATGTCGCCGTCCCCGGCGATCTCGTTCGAGGTGTCCACCACGATGACCCGCTTGGCGAGCTCGTCGGCGAGTACCCGGGCGGCCTCGCGCAGCAGGGTGGTCTTGCCGACCCCGGGGCGGCCGAGCAGGAGGATCGAGTGTCCCCCCTCGATGACGTCGCGCAGGATCTCGACCGTGCCGAGCACGGCGCGCCCCACCCGGCAGGTCAGGCCGACGATCTCCCCCTGGCGGTTGCGGATCGCCGAGATGCGGTGCAGGGTGCGCTCGATGCCGGCGCGATTGTCGCGCCCGAAGCGGCCGATGCGCTCGGCCACGTAGGCGATGTCCGGCCGCGATACCGGCTCGGTCGCGAGGTCCCGGCCGCTGTCGGGGAAGCGTGCCTCGGGCAGGCGCCCGAGGTCGAGCACGATCTCGATCAGCCCGGCCGCGTCCGGCAGCGCCTCCAGGGCGCCCTTGAGCGCCGCGGGCATGACGTCGAGCAGCAGCTTCAGGTCGTCGGCGATGGGTCGTCCGGCCAATCCGGGGGTCCTCCTTCTCTGCGGGAACAGGCTACACCCTTCCCGGGCTCGCCGCCGAAACGAGGCAAGATCGGTGCCGGAAATTTACTGGGAGCGCCGCCATCCTGGCGGCATATCAAATCAATTGCCGGCTGGAAGCCGGCGCTCCCAGTCTGGAAACCTCCGGCGGCGCCTCTTCGTAGGGCGGATTGGAACGGCCCCGCCCTCGGGAGAAACCGGTTGTGGGCCGAAGGAGGAGAATCCGATGAAAATCCGTCTTGCAGCCCTGGCCCTGACGGGCTTCGTTGTCGCCGGTATGGCGACCGCCCCCGCGACCGCCGCCACCCTGACCCAGCGCTATGAGAAGACCTTCCCGTTCCAGGCCGGCGCCCTCCTGGAGCTCGATAATACGAACGGCGGCGTGACGGTCGAGCCCTGGAACCGCAACGAGGTCCAGATCGTCGCCGAGAAGAAGGTGAAGGCGCCGAGCGACGAGAAAGCCCGCGAGCTGATGGACAAGCTCCAGATCGCCACCGCGCCGAGCGGCGGCGGCCTGCGGGTCGAGACCCGCTTTCCCAAGAACGGCAACGGCCTGTTCGACTGGATGTCCGGCAACGGCACCAGCATCAACGTCAACTACACCATCCGGGTGCCCCGCCAGGCCCGCCTCGACCTCGAGACCACCAACGGCGGATTGAACGTCAAGGGGACCCGCGGCGCCGCGGCGCTGGAGTCGACCAACGGCCAGGTCGCGGTGCAGGACGTCGAGGGGAACCTCAAGCTGGAGACCACCAACGGCGGCATCCACGCGGTGGACATCGCCGGCGCGGTCGAGGCCTCGACCACCAATGGCGGCATCGAGGTGAGCCTGCGCGACCTGCCCGACAACAGCAAGCTCGACTTCTCGACCACCAACGGCGGCGTCACCGTGCGGCTGCCGCGCGACGTCCGCCTCACCCTCGACGCCGAGACCACCAACGGCCGCATCAGCAACGACTTCGAGCTTGATTCGAAGCGCTCCGGCAAGCACCACCTGAGCGGCGACATCAATGGCGGCGGCGGCCTCCTCAAGGTCAGCACCACCAACGGCAGCGTCACCATCGAGCAGTTGCAGTAGGCGGGCGCCGGCTGCCCGCGGCAAAACCAGTCATCCCGAAGCGGGGAAAGCCCTTCCCAGCCCTGGGCCTAGGCGCTAACCCTGTGGCTTTCGGGAGGGCGGCGGCGCCCTCTCCCGCGAAGTGGGGGAGGGTTGGGGAGGGGGCTGTGAGGCATGCGCAACCGAATCGCCTGCAGGCAGCCCCCGCCCGGGAATGAATTCCCGGGCTAGACGGGCAGCGTCGGATGAATCCGACTTCAAGAGCCGGATGCCCCACCGTCGGCCATTTGCATCAAAAACGACCCCTCCTGGAGCCCGGCAGAGTTTTTCTGATGCAGAGCATCGTTCGTTTGCATCAGGGCAACTCTTGCCCGGTACCCGTCAGGCTTGTTGTGCCGCAAAGCACCTTTCCCGAGCAACCCGGAAGGTTTTGCCGGCTGCCGGGGAAAGGTTTTCCTGCTGCAAAGCAACCTTCGCCAGCTCCTGAGCAGAGCTTTTTTGATGCAAATCAACAGATCTCTGCTGCAAAAGAGATTTGCCGAGTCACCCGCGAAAGGATCTGTGATGCAAAGCAAAGGCTTCCGAGTCTCCGGCATCTCTTGCCGCGTGCCAGAAGAAGTCTGCCGAGGTCCCCGCGAAGGATTCCGGGGCTCCGGCAAGGGCTTCCGGCATCCTGGACAAAGGTGTCTGCCCTCCCTGGCAAAGGTTCCGAGGTGCCGGATGGAGGCGCCGGCATGCCGGCGCGGTCATTTGCCTTCCGCAAGATTGAAGTCGGATTTATCCGACGCTGCCTTGGTAGCCCGGGAACTTCATTCCCGGGCTCTCACTACAAGGCGGATCTCTTAGCCCCTGCCCCTCCAGCACCTACACTGAGTAAGGACACGACCCTGGGAAAGCCTTGCCCAGGCCTGGGAGAAGGTCACTCCTCCGGTTCGCCGAACAGGAGATCGACCAGCGGGCGGTCCTCCTTCCGGCAGAAGACGTAGACGTAGTCCCCGGCCGACAGCAGCGTCTCGCCGCGCGGCGGGATCAGGTCGTTGCCGCGGACGATCAGCATCAGCGTGGCCCCGGGCGGGATCGGGACGTCGGCGAGCCCCACCCCCACGACCGGGGTGGCCGGCTCCAGGTAGTAGACGCCGATCTCGCCATCGAGCGGGCGGGTGGTGCTCATCTCCAGCACGGCCGGGGGCGGCGCCGGGCCCTGCGAGAGCAGGCCGAGCCGGCGGGTGGCCCAGCCGACGGTGCCGCCGGGGATGATTGCGCTCACCACCACCACGAAGAAGACCAGGTCGAACAGCCGCTCCGCCCCGCGCACCCCTTCGAGCACCGGGAAGGTCGCGAGAATGATCGGGACGGCGCCGCGCAGCCCCACCCAGGCGATCAGGGCGGTCTCGCGCCGCGGGAAGCGGAACGGCAGCAGGCAGGCGAACACCGCGAGCGGCCGCGCCACCACCGCGAGCAGCAGGCCGAGCGCCAGGCCGACCGGGGCCGCCTCCAGCAGGCGCGATGGGAAGACCAGCAGCCCCAGCACCAGGAACATCGTCACCTGGCCGAGCCAGGCGAAGGCGTCGTGGAAGCGCAGCACGCCGCTGCGGTAGGGGACCTCGCCGTTGCCCATCACCATGCCGGCGAGGTAGACCGCGAGGAAGCCGCTGCCGTGGAGGAGAGTGGGGACGCTGAACGCCAGCAGGGCGAAGGCCAGGGTCAGCACGGGGTAGAGGCCGCCCGCCGGCAGCCGGCTCACCCGCAGCAGCAGGCGACCGGCGTGGCCGAGCGCCACCCCCGCCACGGCGCCGATCGCGAGCTGGAGCGGCACCTCGCCAAGCAGGCGCCAGGGGCTCACCGAGCCCCCCGCCAGCAGCTCGGTGAAGCCGAGGGTGAGGATCACCGCGGTCGGGTCGTTGAGGCCCGACTCCAGCTCCAGGGTGGCGCCCACCCGCTTCTTGAGCTGGATGCCGCTGCCGCGCAGCACCGAGAAGACCGCGGCGGCGTCGGTCGAGGAGACCACGGCGCCGAGCAGCAGGGCCTGCGGCCAGTCGAAGCCGAGCAGGTGGGCCCCCACCGCCATCAGGCCGGCGGTCACCGCCACTCCGGCGGTGCCGAGCGCCAGGGCCGGGCGCAGCCCCTGGCGCAACGACGACAGCGGCGTGTTGAGGCCGCCGTCGAACAGGATCAGGGCGAGGACCGCGGTGCCGAGCCGGAAGCTCAGGCGGTAGTCCTCGAAGAAGATGCCGCCGATCCCCTCCGACCCGGCCAGCATGCCGATCGCCAGGAAGAGCAGGAAGACCGGCACCCCGAAGCGCGACGAGGCACGGCTGAACAGCACGCTCGCGGCCAGCAGCAGGCTGAAGACCGCCAGCAGGCTGGCGACCGCGAAGGGCTCCGCGAGCGGCGCCGCGCCGGTCAGCTCGCTCCCCGGCAGGGTCAGCTCCCGGCCCGCAGCTTCTCGATCTTGCGGTCGCGGTCCTCCTCGATGCGGCGGCGCTCGCGCACGTAGTCCTCCTCCTCCTGCTGCCGCCCGTTTGGATCGAAGATCTTCTTGAGCCGCTCGCGGTGCATGATCTCCAGCTCCGCGGTCTTGGCCTCGGCCTGCCGCCGCAGCTCCGCCACCTGGCCGCGCACCGCCTCGCTCAGCCCCTCCTCGCGCGGCCGCTCGATCCCCTGCTTCTCCATGCGCTCGAGCGCCAGCTCATACGCCGACTTCACCTTGGGTGCCTTGTCTTTTTCCGTCATGCGCGGGAGCATATCATTCGCCACGGAAGTTCCATGCCATAATGGCACCCCCCGAAGGGAGGGCATCCAATTCCATGATCGAAGCGCAAAATCTCACCCGCCGCTACGGCGATTTCACCGCCGTCGACGGGATCTCGTTCTCTGTGAAAGAGGGTGAGATCGTCGGCATCCTGGGTCCGAACGGTGCCGGCAAGACCACCACGATCCGCATGATCACCGGCTTTCTGCCGCCAACCACCGGCCAAGTAACGGTCGGCGGCAAGGACCTGTTCGCGGCGCCGCGCGAGGCGCGCCGCGAGATCGGCTATCTGCCCGAGAACGTCGCCCTCTACACCGAGATGCGGGTCGAGGAGTACCTGCGCTACCGCGCCCGGCTCGAAGGGCTGTCGAAGGCCGAGGCGCGCCAGGGGATCGGCGAGGCCGTCGAGGGCTGCCTGCTGGAGGACGTCCGCCACCAGATCATCGGGACGCTCTCGAAGGGGTACCGCCAGCGCGTCGGGCTGGCCACCGCCATCCTGCACCAGCCGCGCGTGCTGGTGCTCGACGAGCCCACGGTCGGCCTCGACCCCAAGCAGATCATCGCCATCCGCGACCTGATCCGCCACCTCGGCCGGCGGCGCACGCTGCTGCTCTCGACCCACATCCTGCCCGAGGTGGAGCTGCTCTGCGACCGCGTGATGATCATCGATCGCGGCCGCATCGTGGCCTCCGGCACACCGCAGACCCTGCGCGACAGCTCGGCCGGCAACCCGGCGCTGCGCGTCCTCTTCAAGGGGAGCCTGGCCGGAGCCGCCGAGGTGCTGGCGCGGATCGAGGGCGTGGTCGCCGTCCGCCCGCATGGACAAGCCGGCGGCTGGCTGGTCGAGCACGCCCGCGGCACCGACCCGCGCGAGGAGATCTTCCGCGCCGCCGTCGCGAACGGCTGGGTGCTGCTGGAGATGGCCGGCGAGCGCACCACCCTGGAAGACATCTTCGTCCGCCTCACCACGCACGACGCGGCGTCCGAGGCCGCCGATCCCATCGATCCCATCGATCCCATCGCCCCCGACACCACCTCGAACGCAGCGCCGGAGACCGTGTCATGAGAGCCGTCTGGGCCACCTTCACCCGCGAGCTGCGGGCCTACTTCTTCTCGCCGCTCGCCTACGTGGTGCTGTTCTTCTTCCTGGTGATCAACGGCTTCCTGTTCGCCATGATCGTGTCGTTCCTCAACGACCCGCGCTCGCCGGCCGGGCCGCCGCTCGGCGCCTTCTTTGGCGGCACCATCTTCTTCTGGCTGATCCTGCTCTTCATCTGCCCGGTGCTCACCATGCGCCTGGTGTCGGAGGAGCTGCGCAGCGGTTCGATCGAGGTGCTGATGACCGCCCCGGTCACCGAGGGGCAGGTGGTGGCCGGCAAATACCTCGCCGCGCTCACCTTCTACCTGTTCCTCTGGCTGCCGACCCTGGCCTACGCCCTGATCGTCGCCTACTACGAGAGCGTGGATTGGGGGCCGGTCGCCGCCGGCTACCTCGGCGTGCTCGGCATCGGCGCGCTCTTCCTGGCGGTCGGCGTCTTCGCCTCGGCGCTGACGCGCAGCCAGCTCGTCGCCGCGATCATCACCTTCGCCCTGTTGATCTTCCTGTTCAGCCCCGGCCTGCTCGAAAACCTCGTCCCCAATGAGACCGCCAAGCAGGCGTTCGGCTACCTGAACGTCTGGAGTCACATGGACGACTTCGCCAAGGGCATCGTCGACACCCGCCACCTGGTCTACTACCTGTCGGCGACCCTGTTCTTCCTGTTCCTGACCGCCCGGGCTCTCGAAGACCGGAAGTGGAGATGACGCGAATGGCCAACGTGAACCGCCGACGGCTCGTCCGCACCGGGACCCTCTCGGCCGGCGTCCTCCTCACCGCCGCCCTGCTGCTGATCGTCAACTATTTCGGCTGGAAGTATTTCAAGCGCTTCGACTGGACCGGCAGCCAGCTCTACAGCCTGTCGGAGAAGACCGAGAACGTCCTCAAGAGCCTCCAGAAGGACGTCGAGTTCGTGGTCTTCGTCTCCCCCGAGCAGCAGGAGCTCTACGAGCCCACCCGCGAGGTGCTGGAGCGCTACCGCGCCGCCTCACCGCGCGTCAAGGTGCGTTTCGTCGACCCAGAGAAGAACCTGATCGAGGCCCAGCAGCTCGCCCGCAAGTACAACCTCACCAGCACCGGCGTCGTCGTGGTCTCCGGCGCCGACCGCCGCGTGGTGGACAGCGCCGACCTCGCCGAGCTGGACTTTTCGAGCGTGCAGTTCGGCGGCCAGCCGCAGATGGCCGGCTACAAAGGGGAGCAGCTCTTCACCAGCGCCATCCTGCAGCTCGCCGAGGGGCGCAAGCCCAAGATCCTCTTCGTCACCGGCCACGGCGAGCATTCGCTCGACGACCGTGCCGAGAAGGGTTTTTCGGGAGCCCAGCAGATCCTCGGCGCCGACAACTTCGAGATCGAGGAGTGGGCCTCGCTCGGCAAGCCGGCGGTGCCCGCCGGCATCGACCTGGTGGTGATCGCCGGTCCGACCGGCAGCTTCGTCCAGCCCGAGCTCGACGCCTTCACCGCCTACCTGGACGGCGGCGGCCACATGCTGGTCCTCCTCGATCCGGTCCTCGGGCAGGCGGCCGGCTCCGGCCTGGTGCCCACCGGCCTCGAAGGCTGGCTGGCGCGCTACGGCGTGCAGGTCGGCCAGAACATCGTGGTCGATCCCGGCAACCCGCTGCCGTTCTTCGGCCCGGAGACGATCTTCCTGCGCGACTACGGCGACCAGCCGATCGTCAAGTCGCTGGCGCAGGGCAACCTGCCGGTCCTGGTGAGCCTCGCCCGCTCGGTGAGCCGGGCGCCGGACGCCACCGGCCAGACCGTCACCGAGCTGATGCGCACCACGGCGCAAGGTTGGGGCGAGACCGGCCTCGCCCAGCTCGAAAAGGTCGAGAAGGACGCCGCCGACATCCCCGGCCCGGTGTCGATGGCGGTGGCGGTCGAACGCCTGCCGCCGCCCGGCCGGGAGGGCAAGCAGGCCGGCATGCGCCTCGTCGTGGTCGGCGACTCCGACTTCGCCGACAACCAGCTCCTGGAGGCCAACGTCAGCAACCAGGTGCTGCTGTCGAACGCCCTCAACTGGCTGGTCGAGCGCGAGTCGCTGCTCGGCATCCCGCCGCGCAAGACCGAGCAGGTCAAGATGAGCCTGACCGAGGGCGAGATGCGTTCCGTCTATCTCCTGACCCTGCTGGCCCTGCCCGGCCTCGCGATCGTCGCCGGCGCGGTGGTCTACTTCCGCCGGAGGAGGTGAGCCGATGCGCCCCCGGACGCTGTTGATCCTGCTGGCCCTGGTCGCCGGGCTCGGCGCCTTCATCTGGTTCTACGAGCGCGATCTGCCGTCGAGCGAGGAGCGCGCCGCCCAGGCCAAGAAGATCCTGGCGATCGAGAAGGACGATGTACAGGCGGTGACCCTGGAGTCGGGCGGGGCGGTGGTGGCGCTGGAGCGGGTGCCTGGAAAGGACGAGAAGGACGGGAAGGCCGCCAAGGACGGGGAGGCGGAGGGGGAGAAAGGGGAGGAGGCCGCGCCGGTGTCGGTCGAGTGGCGGATGACCCGGCCGCTCCAGGCGCGGGCCGACACCTTCGCCGTGGACGGCCTGCTCGACGCCCTCGCCAACCTGGAGAAGACCCGCACCCTGGAGGACATCGATCCGGCCCAGGTCGGCCTCGACAAGCCGCAGGCCGTGGTCCGCCTGCGGACGAAGCAGGGGGAGAAGGTGCTGCAGATCGGCGCCCCGGTGCCGACCGGCGGCGCGGTGATCGCCCGGATCGCCGGGGAGAAAGAGGCCCACGTGGTGAGCGACTCGATCCTCACAGAGATCCGGCGCGAGCCCGGGACCTGGCGCGACCGCCGGCTGTTCCAGGCCGACCGGGCGGCGGTCGGGGCGGTCCGCCTGGTTTCTGGCGGTAGCGACACCACCCTCTCCCAGAAGGGGCCGGGCTTCCAGGTCGCCGGGGACCCGGCCGACCGCGAGCGCGTCGAGGAGCTGTTCGCCGACCTCGACAGCCTGTCCGCCGAGACCTTCCTCGACCAGCCCGGCCGCGCGCCGGCCGAGTTGGGCCTGGCGCCGCCGCAGGCGGTCGTCCAGGTGGCGATGAAGGGCCGGCCGGCGGTGCGCATCGAGATCGGCGGGGTGGTGGAGGGGGCGACGCCGCCCACCGCCGAATCGGGCGAGGCCGCGCAGGCGGACCTGCGTTACGCCCGGGTGGACGGCCAGCTCGTCGAGACGCGCACGCGCCTCCTCGAGCTGGCCACACGGCCGGCGGCCGAGTGGCGCTCCCCCCTGCTCTCGGCCCTGGAGGTCCACCAGGTCGATTCCGTCACCGTGAACGAGCCGCAGGGGGGCCCGGCCCTCACCCTGACCCGCGCCGGCACCGACTGGAAACGGGGCGACCAGATGATCTCCTACGTGCCGGTGAGCGACCTGCTGTTCGCGCTGACCGGCGCCCGGGCCGACCGCCTGCTGGCGCCGTCCGAGGCGCAGCCGGCCCAGGCGGTCCTGACCTTCACCCTCCAGGGCAAGGCGGGCGCCGAGACCCTCACCCTCTATCCCGAGACGCCGGGCGGATCTGCCGCCCGGGCGAGCGACCGCGGCACCGTCCTGCTGCTGCCCCCCGGCAAGCTGGGCGAGATCCGCGAGCGGCTGGCCGCGGTCCGCAAGGCCGAGCCCCTCAAGGCCGAAGCGACCGCGCAGTAGTCCCCCAAAAACAGAACCGGCCGGCCCCCGCGAAGGGACCGGCCGGCCGTCTGTCCAACCTATCCGTTCGAACCGATCAGCGCAGAGGGCGCTGGGGCGCGGTGCCCTGGGCGTCCCGGTAGCGCCGCATGACGCTGTGGTTGCGGCCGTAGGCGAAGTAGATCACCAGGCCGATCGCCAGCCAGGCGATCAACCGCCACCAGTTGTCCGACGGCAGCGACAGCATCAGCAGCAGGCAGGCGCCGATGCCGAGGATCGGCACCAGCGGTACGCCCGGGCAGCGGAAGGGCCGCTCGGCGTTCGGATGGGTCCGCCGCATGATGAGGACCGCCGCGCAGACCACGGTGAAGGCGAACAGCGTGCCGATGTTCGTCAGGTGGAGCAACGCGTCGATCGGCAGGAAGCCGGCGAGCAGGATCACGAAGCAGCCGATCAGGATCGTCGACTTGTGCGGGGTGCGGAACTTCGGGTGGACGTCGCCGAAGAAGCCCTTAGGGACCAGGCCGTCGCGGGCCATGGCCAGGAAGACGCGCGGGCCCGACAGCATCATGACCAGCAGCACCGAGGTGATGCCGGCGACGCCGGCCGTGGCGATGATGCCCGAGGCCCAGTTCAGCCCCTGCTGCTCGAAGGCCTTGCTGACCGGAGCGTTGACGTCGAGCTCCGAGTACTTGACCATGCCGGTGAGCACCGCCACCACCAGGATGTAGAGCACCGTGCAGACCACCAGCGAGGTGATGATGCCGATCGGCACGTCGCGCTGCGGGTTCTTCGCCTCTTCGGTGTGGGTCGAGACCGAGTCGAAGCCGATGTAGGCGAAGAAGATGATCGCGGCCCCGGCGAGCATGCCGAGCGGCGTGCCGCCCGGGTCGACCTGGCCGGCGACGTGCTGGCCGAAGATGCTGATGCCGGTCCAGCCGTACGGCGCGAAGGGGTGCCAGTTGGTGGCGTTGATGTAGAAGGCGCCGGCGCCGATCACGAAGAGCACGGCCGCCAGCTTGACCATGACCATCAGGGCGTTGAACGAGGCGCTTTCCGAGATGCCCTTGACCAGGATCGCGGTGATCACCACGACGATCAGGATCGCCGGCAGGTTGAAGTACGAGCCGGTGCCGACGAAGCCGCCCGAGACCGCGTCATATCTCCACGGCGACTCCCGGAAGGCTTCGGGGAGCTGGTATCCGAGCGTGTTGAGCACGCTCTGGAAGTACCCCGACCAGCCGGTGGCCACCGTGGCGCTGCCGACCGCGTACTCCAGCACGAGGTCCCACCCGATGATCCAGGCGAACAGCTCACCGAGTGTCGCGTAGGCGTAGGTGTAGGCCGACCCGGCGACCGGCACCATGGCGGCGAACTCGGCGTAGCAGAGGGCGGCGAACACGCAGGTCAGCCCGGCCACGACATAGGAGAGCATGAGAGCCGGGCCGGCGACGTTGTGGGCCGCCGCGCCCGTGGCGACGAAAATGCCGGCGCCGATGATCGCGCCGATCCCGAGGGCGGTGAGCTGGATCGGTCCCAGGACCCGGCGGAGCCGGTTCTCTCCCTTCGCCTCCTCGAGCAGCATCTCCAGCGGTTTCTTGGCAAAAAGTGGATTGGCCATAGAGTCTTCAGTCTCCGCAGACGTTGAGCAGTCGTGAGCGGCCAGAACGGCCGCTCACCGGATCTCCGAGGCTTCGGGCGCGGCTGGGAGCGGGGTGCCCCCGCGGCGCCAGATCAGATAGACGGGGATGCCGGTGAGCACGATGACCAGGCCCGGCCAGCTCGTCTCCGTCTTGTAGAACAGAAGCACCACCAGGATCGTCGTCGCCGCCAGCATGTAGAGCAGGGGCACGACCGGGTAGCCGAAGGCGCGGTAAGGGCGCTCGGCGTCCGGCCGCTTGCGGCGCAGCACGAAGATTCCGGCGATGGTCAGCACGTAGAAGATCAGCACCGCGAAGATCACGTAGTCCAACAAGGTGCCGTAAAGGTTGCCGTAGGTGACGGCGCCGTCTTCCCCGACCAGGCGAGTGCGGGGGAGCACCAGGAACGAGGCCCACAGGCACTGCAGGATGAGGCCGCCCGCCGGCACGTGGCGCTCGTTGAGCCGCCCGGTCCGCCGGAAGAACAGGCCGTCGCAGGCCATCGCGTAGTAGACCCGAGCGCCGGCCAGGATCAGGCCGTTGTTGCAGCCGAACGTCGAGATGATGATGGCGACCGCCATGATCACCGCGCCGGCCGGCCCGAAGACCGTCTCCAGCGCGGCGGTCGCGACGCGGTCGTCCGGGGCGTTCTGGATTTGCGTCAGGGTGAGGGTGCAGAGATAGGCCAGGTTCGCCAACAGGTAGAGCCCGATCACCAGGGCGGTGCCGAAGGCGAGCGACAGCGGGATGTTGCGCCGCGGGTTCTTGACCTCGCCGGCGGTGAAGGTGATGTTGTTCCAGGCGTCGGCCGAGAACAGCGAGCCGACCTGGGCCACGCAGAAGGCGATGAACAGCCCGAAGGCGCCGGCCGTTGCCATCGCCGGCGGCACGAACGAGAGGTCCGGGCGGATCGGCGTGACGTCGCGCGGCGTCCACAGGTCGCCGAAATTGGCGGCGATCGCGGTGGCGTTGCGGCCGAGCAGCACGCCGACCAGGATCAGCGCCAGCAGCGACAGGGTCTTGGTCGAGGTGAAGATGTTCTGGATCCACTTGCCGAGCTTGACGCCGCGCGTGTTGATCGCGGTGAGCACGACGATCAGCAGGATGGCGATCGCCTGCTGCCAGGAGAGCGAGATGGCGTATTTGCGGCTGATGTCGATCGGCGGGATGATCCAGGCGGTGGGGGAGATGGCGGGGAAGAGCACGCCGAGATAGCGCGCGAAGCCGACCGCCACCGCCGCGATCGAGCCGGTCTGGATGACCAGGAAGAGTGTCCAGCCGTAGAGGAAGCCCCAGAGCGGCGAGTAGGACTCCCGCAGGTAGACGTACTGGCCGCCCGCCTTGGGCATCATGGCCGCCAGCTCGCCGTACGACAGGGCGGCGGTCACGGTGAGCAGGCCGGTGACCAGCCAGACGGTCAGCAGCCAGCCGGTCGAGCCCACTTGGCGGGCGATGTCGGCCGACACGATGAAGATTCCCGAACCGATCATGGATCCCGCCACGATCATGGTCGAGTCGAACAATCCGAGCTCGCGGACGAACCCGGTAGAGCGCTCCTCCGGCACGTCAGCCGGCACAGGGGCCCTCAGACTGCTGGTTTCCGGCATCACGGTCTCCTTACGAATCAAGGCAGCCGCCTGGCTCGATCGTGAAAACGGCAGCAATCCTACAGGCTCCAGGCTTCCCTGTCACGGGAGCGCGGCCGCGCGGAGGAGTTGCGATCCGACTCAAAAGCATGGGGCGCGAAAAGCCTGGGTCAGACCGCGGCCCGGGCACGGGCCGGCGCCGCCTCGCCGAGCGGCCGGGGGGGGCTGATCCAGTTGCCCTGGGCGTAGTCCACTCCGAGATCCCGCAACTGCTCGACCAGCTCGTGGCTGCACACCCCCTCCGCCACGGTCTGCAGGCCCATGACGTGGGCCACCTGGTTGATCGAATCGACCATGGCGCGGTCGAGGGTGTCGGTCACCATGTCCTTGATGAACTTGCCGTCGATCTTGAGGTAGCTCACCGGCAGGTCCTTGAGGTAGCCGTAGGACGACATGCCGGTGCCGAAGTCATCGAGGGCGAAGCGGACGCCGCGGTCTGCCAGGCGGGAGAACAGCTTTTCGGCCTGGCCGAGATTCTCGATGGCGGCGGTCTCGGTGATCTCGAAGCAAAGCTTGGAGCCGGCGACCCCGGAGTCGGCGATCTCGCCCTCCAGGAAGTCGAGGAAGCTCTCGTCCCCCAGCGAAAAGGCCGAGAGGTTGATCGAGCAGGTATGGAGGAGGTCCAGGAACGGCGGCGGCTGCTTGACCAGGGTCTCCAGCGAGCGGCGGACCACCCAGCGGTCAATGCTCGGCATCAGGCCGTAGCGCTCGGCGGCGCGCAGGAAATCGCCCGGCAGGTGGATGCGGCCGTCGAGGTCCACCATCCGCAGCAGGACCTCGAAATAGACGCCGCGCGCGGCGCGCGGGGAGAGCGGCTGGAGACTCTGGGCGAAGAGACAGAAGCCGTCCTGCTCCAGGTTCTGCTGGATGCGCAGGACCCAGTTCATCTCGCCGTGCCGCCGGATGAAGGTGGCGTCGTTCTCCTGGTAGAGCTGGATGCGGTTGCGCCCCTTCTCCTTGGCGGCGTAGCAGGCGTGGTCGGCGGCGGAGAGCAGGTGGGCCACCGTCTTCCACTCGCGGTTGATGGCGACCAGCCCGATGCTGGCGCCGACCGGGAAGCTCTTGTCGCGCCAGGTGAAGCGGAAGCCCTGGAGCGAGCGGTGGAAGCCGGTGATCTGGCGCTCGGCCTCGGCCGGCGAGCAGTGCGGCAGGAGGACCCCGAACTCGTCGCCGCCGAGCCGGGCGGCGAGGTCGTTGGCGCGCAGGCTGTCCTGCAGGAGAGAGGCGACGCGGCGCAGCAGCTCGTCGCCGGCCTGATGGCCGCAGGTGTCGTTGATCAGCTTGAACTGGTCGAGGTCCATATAGCACAGGACGTGGGTGACGTCGTCGCGCCGGGTCTCCTCCAGGGCGCGCTGGAGCTGGGTATCGAAGGCCTGGCGGTTGTGCAGGCCGGTCAGCTCGTCGTGGGTGGCCTGGTGGGCGAGTTGCAGGGCCATCAGGCGCTTGTCGCTGACGTCCTGGAACACCAGGACGGTGCCGATGTGGGCGCCGTCGCCGTCGCGGATCGGCGAGCAGGTGCTCTCGATGGCGTAGCGCCGGCCGTCGCGCCGCTCCAGGGTGATGCGCTCGACCAGACGGAGGCTCCGCCCCTCCTCCCGGCAGCGGCGCAGCAGCGAGTCCACCCCCTCGGCGCCGGTCTCGTCCACCAGGTGGAAGACCTCGGACAGGGGGCGGCCTACGGCCTCGGCGGCGGACCAGCCGGTGAGGTTCTCGGCCACCAGATTCAGATACCTCACCTTGCCATCCGCCCCGGTCGCCAGCACGCCGTCGCCGATCGAGGCCAGGGTCACCTGGGCGAACTCCTTCTGGGCGTGCAGCTCGGCGAGCTTCTGCTCGTAGGCGCGGGTGGTCTGGGCCAGCAGGTTGCGCAAGATGGCGTTGTCGAGCTCGAGCGGCGTGGTTGTCACGAATCGACCTCCCGGAGCAGCACCAGGACCGCGGTGTGGTTGTAGAACGCGAGATCCCCCTCCGGGGTGGGGCCGATCTCGCCGAAGGTGAAAAAGCCGGAGAGCGCCGCGCCGCCGAGCGCCGGGTGGATCGCCGCCACCTCCTCGGAGGCGCGGTCGCCGAGGACCGCCTCGCGGCCGACGCAGGAGTAGAGAATGGCGGCGTCCGGCGCCGCCGCCTGGAGCGCCCCGGCGGTGGCGACCAGCGACGCATCGTTGCCGATCGCCAGGCGGACGTGGTCCCCCGCCTCGATGCTCCCCCAGAACGTCAGGGCGCCCGGCGGCTGGTCGAAGAAGCGCAGGCTGCGATAGAGGCCCTGGCGCTCGGGCCGCGGGCCTTCGAGCACGAGAGGGAAGCGGTAGGCGGATTCCGGCATCGGCGCGAGCTGTCCCTCGACGGTGAAGAAGCGGCGGAACCATTCGACCGCCGGCTCGCCGTCGATCTCGTACAGGACGTTGCCGGCGGCCCGGGTCACCCGGTAGACCGGGCTCGCCGGAGTCCAGCCGCGCACCACCTGCACGGTGAGGCTGACGCCGTGCAAGAGCACGGCCAGACAGGCGGCCGGGAAGACCTCCTCCTGGAAGAAGACCCGGGCGCCGGGCCGGGTCACCGGCTCGCGCTGGGAGGCGAGCCCGCCGGCCACCGGGATCCGGGCGTCCGGCGGCAGCCGTCCGCGCAGCTCGGCGAGGAGCCGCTCGGCCGGGAAGCGCAGACCGTCAGCCAGCAGGAGAGCGCCGTCGGCGGCGGTGAGGCGCCGCGCAAGGTCGTCGATCCGCCCGGCCGGTGGCAGCTCGCCATGATCCGTTTGGATTACTTCGACCTCGATCCGCGGAGCGGCCGGATGGGGGTGGTCGAACCAGAAGAGCTGGACGGTGCCGTTGCCGGTCCGCTCGGCATCGGCGAATTGGGTAACGGCCTCGCAGCCGAACCGCGGGACGTCGGGCCAGAGCCGTCCCAGGGTCGAAAGGTTGGCGGCGAGGTGCGGGTCCGGCGGCAGGAACGCCAGGACGAAGTCCGGCGCCCGCCCGGCGTCACGCGACGCCGCGCTCAGCGTTTCCGGCGGGAAGGCCCCACCGGGGAGATGGATGGTCCGGCTCCGCATCCGTACCCCCGCGAACGCATCCGGTGTGCGGACGCGTCCCCTCCTTCCACTGAGACGACAAGTTGCACGCAGTCTAACTTAGTCCAGCCCCGCTTCCCTGTACTCGCCGTAAACCCCGCGCAGAGCGTCCGAGATCTCACCGAGCGTCACCTCGGCGCGCACGCAGTCGAGGATCGGCGGCATCAGGTGGCGGTCCTCGCGGGCCGCCTCTTCCAGGGCGGCGACCGCGGCGCCGGCCCGCCCCGCATCGCGGCGGGCACGCAGGGCCTGGAGGCGCTCGACCTGCTCGCGCTCGGCGCCGGGATCGATCGTGAGGATCTCGGTCGGCGCCTCGTCCTCGGCGGCGAAGGTGTTGACCCCGACGACCTTCTCGCTCCCCTCCTCGACCCCGAGCTGGTGGCGGTAGGCCGCCTCGGCGATCTCGCGCTGCTGGAACCCCTGCTCCAGGGCGGCGAGCGCGCCCCCCATCTCCTCGATGCGACGGATGTAGTCGCGCGCCCGGGTGACGATCTCGGCGGTCCACGCCTCGACCACATAGGAGCCGCCGAGCGGGTCGGCGACATCGGCCACGCCGCTCTCATTGGCGATCACCTGCTGGGTGCGCAGGGCCAGGCGGGCGGCCTCCTCGGTGGGCAGCCCCAGGGCCTCGTCCAGCGAGTTGGTGTGCAGCGACTGCGTGCCGCCGCACACCGCGGCGAGCGCCTGGATCGCCACCCGCACGACGTTGTTCATCGGCTGCTGGGCGGTGAGCGTCGAGCCGGCGGTCTGGGTATGGAAACGCAGCCAGAGCGAGCGCGGGTCTTTCGGGGAGAAGCGCTCCTGGAGCAGCTCGGCCCACAGCCGGCGGGCGGCGCGGAACTTCGCCACCTCCTCCAGGAAGTTGTTGTGGGCGTTGAAGAAGAACGACAGGCGCGGCGCGAATCCGTCGATCGACAGGCCGCTGGCGAGCGCCGCCTCGACATAGGCCAGTCCGTGGGCCAGCGTGAAGGCGACCTCCTGCACCGCGGTGCAGCCGGCTTCCCGCATGTGGTAGCCCGAGATCGAGAT
>DATAHG010000368.1:0-2601 GCA_036263295.1 Thermoanaerobaculia bacterium
GATCACCCTGCCGGACGGCTCCGTGCTGAGCCTCGCCGACCGGGTGGCCCGCCACTACACCACCTCGATGGCCACCTTCCGCACGGCGGCCGCGAACCTCCGCAAGCTCATGGAGGACTACGTGGCGAACGTCCGCAAGCCGTCCAGCGAGGCGGCGCGGAGCTACGTCTGGTCCGCCGGACAGCCCGAGGCGCGGGCCCTGGCCGACCTCCTCGCCCTGCACGGCATCCGGGTGCGCCAGCTCAACCAGGGGGCGGAGCTGAAGGTGCGGCCGTTGCGCCGCGACGGCCAGGAGACCGCCCGCCGCTTCGCGGCCGGCGACTATGTGGTCTCGACCGCCCAGCCGCTCGGCAATCTGGTCGAGGCGCTGCTGGAGCTCGAATCGCCGATGACGGAGAGCTTCCTCAAGCGCCAGCGCCAGCGTTTCGAGCAGAGCCTCGACACCGAGTTCTACGACATCACGGCCTGGTCGCTGCCGCTGGCCTTCAATCTCGACACCTGGGTGACGGAGGGCGCGCCGTCCGGCCTGCGTCCGGTCGCCACCGACCGCGGCGGGATCCGGGGCGAGGGGAGCCTCGGCTACCTGGTGCCGCCCCAGGGGGTCGCGAGCTACCGGCTGGCGGCCGAGCTGCAGTCCCGCAAGATGCGTTACCGGGTGGCGATGGCGCCGTTCACCGCCGCCGGCACCGAGTACCCGTCCGGCACCCTGTTCATCCCGCGCCAGGGCAACGGCGAGGGGCTCCGCGAGACCCTCGCCGGCCTGCTCGCCGAGGCGAATCTGAACGCCCAGGGGATCGTCTCCTCCTACGAGGTGGGGGGGCTGTCGCTGGGCTCCAGCGACATGGTCGCGGTGCGGCCGGTGCGGGTGGGCCTGGTCGGCGGCGACGGGGTGGACGCGCTCTCCTTCGGGTTTCTCTGGCACCTGCTCGACGTCCAGGTCGGCGTGCCGCACGACCGGCTCGACATCGCCAACCTGGACGACGCCAACCTGTCGGATTTCAATGTCCTGGTCCTGCCGAGCGGCGGCTACAAGCGGATCGACAAGGACACCCAGGCGGCGCTCGACGCCTGGGTGCGGACGGGCGGCGTGCTCATCGGGATCGGCGACGCCGTGAGCTGGCTGCGGGACGTCAAGCTGACCTCGATCAAGTCCTGGGAGGCCCCTTCGGATGAAGAGGGGGAGGCCGCGGCCGCGGTTGGGGCCGCGGTCGGCCCCGGCGACCCCGAATCGCCGTCCGTGATGGAGACGGACATCGCCCGCCGCACCATCTCGACGCCCGGGGCGATCGTCGGCACCCAGATCCGCAAGCAGCACCCGCTCGCCCTGGGGATCCCCTCGCCGCCGCCGGTCCTGGTCGACGGCTCGGTGGTGCTGCTGCCCACCGGCAACCCGCTGGAGGACGTGCTCCTGGCGACCGACCAGACGCCGGTGATCGCCGGCTTCACCTGGCCCGAGGCCGAGGAGCGCCTGGCGGGGTCGCTGCTGGTCGGCATGGAGTCCCACGGCAACGGCGGCGTGGTGGTCTTCGCCCAGGAGCCGACCTTCCGGCTGTTCTGGCGCGGCACCATGCCGCTGTTCCTGAACGCCGTGCTGTTCGGGCCGAGCACCGGGGTGGGCGGCAACAGCTAGGCCGCGAACCGCTCGGCCCGGGCCAGCACCCGCAGAAAGTTCTCGCCCAAAATGAGCCGGATCCCGGCCCGGTCCACCCCGCGCCGCAGGAGAGCGTCGGTGAGGGCCGGGAACCGGGAGACGTCCTCGAGCCCCTCCAGGGTCTCGGGGATGCCGTCGAAGTCCGTGCCGATCCCGACATGCTCCTCCCCCGCCTGCTCGATCAGGTGGACGATGTGGTCCACGTAGACCGAGAGCGGCACCTTCGGGAGGGGGTTCGCCTCCATCAGCTCGCGGTGGCGGGCCCAGTGGGCGGGCGGATCCGCCAGGTAAAGCTCCTCGATCGCCTGCAGCTCCGGCCGCAGCGCCGCGCCGCGCTCCTTGTCGGCCCGCGACGCCTCCGGTCCGACGAAGGCCGGGTAGGAGTTCGCCATCACCAGGCCGTCCTTGCGGGCGATATCCCGGATCAGCTCGTCCGGCAGGTTGCGGGGGTGGTCGCAGATCGCCCGCGCCGAGCTGTGGCTCGCCATGACCGGCACGGCCGAGACCTCCAGCACATGGCGCACGGCGTCGTCGGAGACGTGCGAGACGTCGGGCACCACGCCCAGCCGGTTCATCTCGCGGATCAGCCGGACCCCGAGGTCTGAGAGTCCCCCATGGCGCGGCTCGTCGGTCGAGGCGTCGCACCACTCGTGACTCATCCAATGGGTCAGGGTCACGTAGCGGATCCCGATCCCGGCGCAACGCTCCAGCACGCCGGGGACGGAGAGCGGCCGGCCGTTCTCCAGGCCGAGGATCACCGCGACCGCCCGCCGAGAGACGGCGTCGCGGATGTCCTGGACGCCGGGGGCCAGCACCATGTCCGAGGCGAGGTGCTCGACCGTGCGGTCGTACAGCTCGAAGATGTGCTCGGCCCCGCGCTCGGCGCTCAGGCCGGCCGGCAGGTAGAGCGCGAAAACCAGGGCGTCGACGCCCCCCTCCCGCAGGCGCGG
>DATAHG010000369.1:0-2330 GCA_036263295.1 Thermoanaerobaculia bacterium
TTTCGGTCACGGTGCGGAGCCTCTACGGCGCCGACCAGGAGCCGGTCCAGCTCACCGAGACCGGCGCCAACACCAGCGTGTTCGAAGGCAGCTTCCGGCTGACGGTAAACCCGAGCAATCCCGGTGACAACAAGCTGAAAACCTCGAACGGCGGCCCGCCGGCCTACCAGGCCGACCAGGTGACCGCGAGCCATGGCCCCTACAGTGCTACGGCTCACATGATCGGGGCGCGCGTCTACTTCCTCGACGCCTACGGCCAGGTCACCGATCACTACCTGCCGCGCGACACGGTCCGCGTGCGGGTGGTGGACCAGAACCGCAACAACCCTCTCCAGAAGGACTCGTTCCCGGTCCGGCTGATCGCCGCCGATTTCGAGGACATGACGGTCCAGGAGACCGGCTTCGACACCGGCGTGTTCGAAGGCTCCATCGGGACCCACGAGTACTATGGAACGAATTTCAACGACGGGCTCCTCACCACCTACGCCGGCACCCAGATCCAGGTGACGCACTTCCAGTTGTACCTGCCGGATCCGGTGGTCGCCTACGCGACGGTGCGCGGCGGCGAGCTCCTGTTCGTCGACGCGCAGGGGCTTCCGGCCGAGTCTTACCTCGAAGGCTCGCGGGCTTATGTGCGGGTGAAGGATCGCTCGGTGGCGTTCGACGACATCCGCATCGACACCCTGCAGGTGCAGATCTCGGCCGGGGTTTCGGGGGACGTCGAGACCCTGACCCTGACCGAGACAGGGGTCGAGACCGGCGTGATGGAAGGCTCGATCCCGTTGCGGACCGACTTTGCCCATCCGGGCAACGGCACGCTCGAAACGCGGGAGAATCCGGGCCCGCCGCTGGAGTTCGAGACGGTCACGGCGAGCTACAACCGTCCGGGCGGCCCGGTCAGCGCGAGCATCGGTCTGATCGGTTCCCAGACCTTATTCATCGACGCCTTCGGAAATCCGATCGAAACCTACGCGTCGGGCTCCAAGGTCCACGTGCGGGTCGAGGACCAGAACTACAACAACCCCGGCCAATTCAACAACGTCTGGGTGACTCTGCACGGGCTTCAGGGAGGGGATGAGGAGCAGCTCCTGCTCCAGGAGACCACCAAGGCCAGCGGCATCTTCGAAGGCTCCCTGGACCTCGACGACCGCTCCCCGGTGTCGTCGGGCGACGGCCGTCTGCAGGCCGCGCCGGGCGAGACGATCGAGGCCACCCACACCGACTGGATCGGCCTCACCGCTTCGGGCGACCGGGCGCGGATCGATTCCCTTTCGGTGATCTTCATCGACGAGGCGGGCCAGCTCACCGGCGAGCTGCTGGAGTCGGGGACCGGACGGGTGCGGGTGTTCAGCCGCGCCGACAACTACAGCAACGGCACGGTCGATCAGCTTTCGGTCACGTTGCGGAGCCTCTACGGCGCTGATCAGGAGTCGGTGCAACTCATCGAGACCGGCCCTGACACCAGCGTGTTCGAAGGCTCGTTCCGTCTCGCCACGGGCTTTGGCAGCCAGGGTAACAACAAGCTGGAGACCTCCAACAGCGGTCCGCCGGAATACGGGCCCGATCAGGTGACGGCGAGCTACGGTCCTTACAGCGCCGTCGCCCACATGATCGGCGCACGGGTCTTCTTCCTCGACGCCTACGGCCGGGTGACCGATCATTACGTGCCCCGCGAGACAGTCCGCTTGCGGGTGGTGGATCAGAATCGCAACAGCCCGATCCAGGCCGACTCCTTCCTGATCCGGGTGACCTCTGGTGGCGACAATGAGGACATCCAGGTGCAGGAGACCGGTTTCGACACCGGGGTCTTCGAAGGACAGATCAGCACGCACGAGTACTACGGCTCGAACCCGCACGACGGAATCCTGACCACCTACACCGGCGCGCAGATCGAGGCCACGCACTTCCAGCTCTACCTGCCCGAGCCGGTCGTGGCGCGGGCGACGGTCGCCGGCGGAGCGCTGTTCTTCGTCGATGCCGCCGGCTTGCCGGCCGACGTCTACCTCGAAGGCTCCCGGGCTTATGTGCGAGTGATGGACCGCTCGGTCGCCTTCGACGACATCCGCATCGACACCATGCAGGTGCAGATTTCGGCCGGGATCTCCGGCGACGTCGAAACCCTGACCTTGACCGAGACCGGCGTCGAAACCGGTGTCATGGAAGGCTCGATCGGGCTCAAGAGCAACTTCGCTCAGCCTGGCAACGGCGTGCTCGAAACCCGGCAGAACAACGGCCCGCCGCAGGAGTTCGATACGTTGACGGCGAGCTACAACCGGCCCGGCGGCCCGGTCAGCGCGAGCATCGGTCTGATCGGTTCGCGCACCTGGTTC
>DATAHG010000370.1:0-2873 GCA_036263295.1 Thermoanaerobaculia bacterium
GTCGTGGAGCGCCACATGGTGCCGGCGATGAACGCCACCGGCGACGGCAAGATGGACTGGTTCTTCAATCAGTGGGTTTACGGCACCCAGGTGCCGCGTTTCGAATCGGACCTGAAGTTCGAAAAAGCCGGCGCCGACGAATATCGCATCTACGGCCAGGTCAGCCAGAAAGAGGTCGGTAAGGATTTCCGTACGATGGTCCCCCTCCAGGTCGACTTCGGCAAGGGCAACTTCGCCCGCCTCGGGCTGCTCGGCATGACCGGCGAGGCCACCGTGCCGATCGACGTGAAGATCAAGCTGCCGCGGGCGCCGAAACGGGTCGTGGTCAACGCGATGGGCGAGGTGCTGGCGCGGGAGTGAAGCCTGTAACAGGCGTCCCCCTCCAAGCGCCGTAGAATCCGGACTTCTACGGCGCTGGTCGCCGATGGGGAGGAGCGGGATGCGCGGACTCGTCGCGGCGGCCCTGGGGCTCGCCACTGGAATCTTCAGCTTCACCGCCAGCCTCGGGCTGGTGGGCTCGTGGACCGTGGCGGCCCTGATCGCCCTGATCCTGGCCGCGCTCGCGGCCGTCTGGGCCTGGCGGCGCCCGCCCGTCGAGCTCGACGAGACGGCCGCCTCGCGCGGATTGAAAATCCTCTCCGGGCTGGCGACCGCGGCGGCGCTCGTCCAGATCTTCCGCCTCGCCGTCTTCATGGTGGTGCCCCAGGAGACCGGCTATTCGTCCGTGCCGTCGAGCGACTGGGAGATTCGTCACTCCTGCCTCTCCGCCTACTATGTGGCGGCGGAGGCGTCCAGCGCCGGCGGGAACGTCTACGACAGCGCGCTGTACAACCGCCCCGACGACGACCCGAAGGCCATCCGCAAGGCGCGCCGGATCGGCCTGTTCAACGTCGACGTCTTCGAGTACCCGCCGCCGTTCCTGACCCTTCCCCGGATACTCCGGCTGGTCGCCCCGGACTTCCTGCGCTACCGCATGCTCTGGTTCGGGCTCAACGGCGGTGTCATCCTGTTGGCCCTGCTGGCCGTGGCCCGCCGCCTGGGCCCGGCCGCCGGCACCCGGGCGCTGCTGCTCTCCCCCCTCGTCTGGGTCGCTCTCCCCACGCTCAGCGTCCTGCAAAAGGGCAATATCCAGGCCCTGGTGATCGCCGTCTCGATGGTGGCCATGCTGCTCTTCGAGCGGCAACGCCCGGCCGCCGGAGGCACGCTCCTGGCCTTCGCCACGGTGAGCAAGCTCTACCCCGGCATGCTGGGGGTGTATCTGCTGGCGCGGCGCCAGTGGTCCGCCGTGGCGTGGACGGCGGCCCTGGGGATCGCCTTCTGCCTCTGGACCCTGGTGGACCTCGGGTGGACGCCCTACCAGAACTTCCTCGGCCACCTCCCCGGGCTCCTGGGGGGCGAGGCCTTCCCGGCGTTCCGCAACCCCGCCGCCATGGCGATCAACATGTCGGTGCCCGGCCTGATCTTCAAGCTCAAGCTCTTCGGGGCCACCGGCCTGTCGTTCGGCGCGTCGAAGCTCGTCGGCTGGATCTTCACCCTGGCCATCCTGGTGGCCACCCTCGTCGCCGCCCGGCGCCCCCTCAAGGGATCCGAAGCCCCTGCGGTGTGGCTGGCGATCCTGATCCTCTCCACTCTGCGCAGCCCGTTCCTCCCCCAGGCCTACGGGGCCGTCCCCTCCCTCTGGCTGCTGACCCTCCTCGCCGCGCGCCAGGCCCCCAGCGCCCGGACACTGACCCTGACCCTCCTCGCGTGGGCCGGGCTCAACATCTTCTGGCCGCTGGACTGGCCGCTCGACCCGCGCTGGCTGGCGCTCGCCACCGGGATCCCGCAGGCGCTCACAATCCTCCTCGCCGTCATGGCCCTGCGGCCCGCGACAGCGACGGAGGCGGTCACCGGCGACCTGGCCACGGCGCGCCCCGCGGCTACGCCGCCGCCAGCTCCAGCGTGAACCGCACCCAGCCGGGGCGGGCGGTGTCCACCGTGAGCTCCCCGCCGTGGGCGAGGGCGATCTCGCGGGCGAGGCTGAGGCCCAGGCCGACGCCGTCCACCCGGCGGTTGTGCGAGGGATCGCCGCGGTAGAAGCGCTCGAAGATCTTCGCCCTCTCCTCCGGGGCGAGCGCCGGGCCGGTGTTGGCGATGCGGAACACGGCCCGCCCGCGCTCGACTTTCAGCTCGATGGCGATCGCCCCGGGGTTCCTCTCGTCGGCCTGATTGAATTTGATCGCGTTTCCGGCGAGGTTCTGGAGGAGCTGGACCAGGAGGTCCCGGTCCCCCTGGACTTTTACGCCGGGCGCGATCTCCTCGCTCACCGTGAGATGCGGCGCCAGCTCGCGGGTGTCCGCCACCAGCTCGCGCACCCGCTCGCTCCAGTCCACAGGCTCCATGGCGACCCCGAGCCGGCCGGCGTCCGCCTGGGCCAGGAGGAGGAGCTTGCGGATGATCGAGCGGAGGCGCTGGACCTCCCCCAGGAGATCGCTCAACGTGCGCTGGGCGGGGGAGCCGTCCGGCGCCTCCTGAAGGCCCTGCTCCAACTGCCCTTGGAGGATGGTGAGCGGTGTCTTCAGCTCATGCGCCGCGTCGGCGCTGAAGCGGGCGGCCTGGTGGAAGCTCCGCTCCAGCCGTTCGAGCATGCCGTTGATCACCTCGATCAGTTGGGCGATCTCGCGGTCCGCCCGCATCGGCGGCACCCGCTCGCCGAGCCCGCGCGCCGTGATGTTCTTCGCCGTGGCCGTGATCGCCTCGATCGGCCGCAGGGCCCGCTTCGCCACCCAGCCACCGGCCAGGGCCAGCAACAGCAGCGCGAGCGGCGCGGCGAGAAGAAAAGCGTTGCGATAACGGGCGTTCTCGGCCTCGAAATCTGACAGATCCTGGCCCAG
>DATAHG010000371.1:0-12188 GCA_036263295.1 Thermoanaerobaculia bacterium
TCGAACAGGATCTCGCCGCTCCACGGCTCATAAAGACCGGTCACGAGCTTGGCGATGGTGGACTTGCCGCTCCCCGAGCCTCCCACCAGGGCGACCCGGCTGCCCGGCCGCAGGACGAGATCGAAACCGTCGATCAGCGGCACCTCCAGCCGGCTGTAGCCGAACGACAGGCCGCGCAGCTCCAGAGTGCCGGTGAGCTTGACCGGGGCATCCGGCGGCGGCGCCCCATCCTCGCCGGACTCCAAGGCGAGGGACGGGTCCACCTTGTAGCGCAGCACGTCGTCGAGGCGGTTCATGTCCCCCTCGACGATCTGGAGTTTGCCGCCGAGGCTCACCAGGCGGGTGACCGGCGCCACGAAGCTCCCCATCAGCGCCTGGAAGGCGACCAGCCCGCCCAGGGTGAGGGCGCCGTCCATCACTCGAAGGCCGCCGATGCCCAGGATCAACGCCGAGTTGACCGCCGCGAGCAGCGGCGGCACGGCGTCGAGGATCTGGGTGTAGCGCTCCAGGTCCTGCCGGGCGTTGACCACCTTGGCCTGGTAACCGGACCAGCGCGCGAACAGGTCCGACTCGCCGCCGGTCGCCTTGAGCGTCTCGATCATCTGCAGGCCGCCGATCGCCGCGCCGACCATCTTGCCGTGGTCCTGGGCCAGGCGCCGGCTGCCGTCCACCCGCTTGCGCGAGACGTAGCGCAACGCGGCGACGTTGAGCGACACGACCCCGATCCCCACCAGGGTGAGCACGAGGTCGTACTGCACCAGGACGACGGCGAAGAAAAGGATCAGGCCGGCGCCTAGAGCGTTGACCGCGAGGTCGCGCGACAGGAGCTGCGCCACCCGGTCGTTGATCTGCACCCGCGAGCTGATGTCGCCGGCGAAACGCTGGTTGAAGAACTCGACCGGCAGGCGCAGCACGTGCCAGAGAAAACGGCTCGATCCGGCGAGCGACAGCCGGGTCTCCAGGCGCAGGAGATAGGCCTGCTGCAGCCAGGTGAGCGCGCCGGTCAGCACAGCCGCGATCCCCATGCCGAGGAGGAGCGGGCGCAGCCACTCCTGGCGGTTTTCGAGCAGCACGCTGTCGATGAACACCTTGGAGAAGACCGGCACCACGAGGCCGGGCAGGACCAGGGCGAGGCCGGCGAGGATCACGAACGCCAGCGCGGCGGCGGTGCCGGTCAGGCGCTTCCGGAGCGAGGTGAGGAGACGCGAAGGCTCGCCGCTGCGCTTGAACTCCGGCGTCGTCTTGAAGGTGAGGACCACGCCGGTGAAGGCCTGGTCGAGCTCCTCCTCGGTGACGACGCGCGGGCCTGAGCCCGGATCGTTCAGGTAGACCCGCCCCTTGCGGATCCCCTCCAGCACCAGGAAGTGGTTGAAGTTCCAGTGCAGGATCATCGGCGGCGCGAGCGTCCGGAGGCCGGCGGGCTCGCGCTTGAATCCCTTGGCCTCCAGACCGTAATTGCGGGCCGCCTTGACCACGTTGCTCGCCTTGCTGCCGTCGCGCGACACGCCGCAGGCGATGCGCAGCTCTTCGAGCGGCACGAAGCGGCCGAAGTGGCCGAGGACGATGGCGAGCGCCGCGGCGCCGCACTCGACCGCCTCCATCTGGAGGACGGTCGGGGTCTTCACCGGGCGGGCCGGTTTGAGCGGGGCGGCCGCGGCGTCTGGCGTCCCCTCTCCTTTCTTCCAGGGGAACCGGAACGGGAGCTGGAACAGGAGAGCCATCAGACCCCCAGCTTCTCCCGGAGGGTGGGGAGGAGGAGGCTCACCGGCCGTTCGCGGCGGACCACGATGTTGCCGGCCGCGAGCGTGCCGCTGCTGATCTCCAGGCTCGGGCCGCGCGAGGACGACCAGCGGTAGCCGGTCGGCGTCGCCGGATCGCGGGTGAGGGCGACGTTGACCTGGATCGGCGGCCCCTGCTGCATCAGCCGGGTGACCAGCGCCTCGTTGCCGAGCAGGCGGGTCATGCCGCGCTCGCTCGACGGGAACTCCGAGACCCAGGTGACCTCGCCGATCATGGAGCCGTACTCCTCGCGTTTGACGGTGGACGGCGAGACCTGCACCGGCATGCCCGGCTTGACCCGCTTGCCCTCGGAGGCGGGCACGAAGATCACCGCCACCAGGTCTTCCGAGACCACCTCCAGGCTCAGCACCGGCGTGCCCGGGGTGACGAGGTCGCCGCGCGTCGCCATCAGCTCCAGCACCCGGCCGCTGTGGGGGGAGAGGATGCGGACGTCCTCGGCCAGCTTGGCCTGGAACTCGCGCAGCTCCAGGGTGAGGTCGCGGATGGCGTTCTGCCGCGCCTCGAGCTGCTGGTCGAGCTGCTGCTCGGCCTCCAGCCGCTTGAGCTCCAGGCCGTTGATCTCGAGGCGCTGGCTGGCGAGCTTGTCGCGGTTCTGGTTGAGCTGCTGCTGGGTGGTGAGGAGCTGCTGCTTGGTGATCAGGCCGTCCTTAAGGAGGTCCTCCTCGACCTTGGCGCGGTCTTCGAGGAGCTGGAGGTCCTTCTGGATGGCCTCCAGGCTGCGCTCCAGGTTGGCGCGCTGCTGGGCGAGGTCGCGGGCCTGGAGGCGGCGCTGCTCCTGGGCGTAGCGCAGCAGGTCGTCGTACTCGCGGCGCAGGTCGGCCTCTTTCGAGCGGGCGTCCTGGATCTGGCGCTGCAGCCCCTGCTGGCGCACGCGGGCGACTACCTGTCCCTTCTGGATGACGTCTCCCACCCGCACCAGGACCTCCTCGACCTGGCCGTTGGCGGTCGCCACCAGGTTCGAGACGCCGCCGCGCCGCAGCAGGATCCCCTCGCCGGCCGCGGTGGTGGGGATGGCGCCGAAGATCCCCCAGCCGAGGGCGACCAGGAGGAGGGCGCCGAGCGCGGTGAGGGCGAGCCACCCTTTCGGGGTCGTCACCTGCATGAGCTGGTCGAGCTGCTCGGGCGACGACAGCCGTTCGAGCGAGACCTGGCGGAAGATCTTGGTGCTCATGGGGCGGCCTCCTCGGGAGTCGGCAGAGTGGTCAGCCGGCGCTGCTCGATGGCGCCGTCCTGGCGGCTGGCGGTGGCCGCGGGGTTGGCCGGGTCGCCGGCCGGGGCGAGCAGCGTGCCGGTCTGGAAACGCAGGTCGGCGATCGCCAGGGCGAGGGCGAGCTGGGCCGCGACCCGCTGCTGCCGGGCGGCGGTCAGGCGGTCGCGCTGGTTGATCACGTCGATCAGGGTCGAGGTGCCGGCCCGCAGCTTCCGCTCTTCGTTGAAGACGGTGCGTTCGTAGAGGCCGACCGCCTCCTCGGCCTTTTCGAGGCGTTGCGCCTGGCGCGCCACCGCGTCGAGCGCGGTCGGCACGTCGGCGCCGATCGCCTTGGCCACGGACTCGACGAACAGGCGGCTCTCGGCGAGGGCGGCCTGGGTCTGGAGCAGGCTGCCGCGCGCCTGCCGGTTGGCGGTCGGCCACCCGAGGCTCAGGCTGAACGACGAGCTGACGCCGGGCACGTTGCGGAACAGCGGCGAATAGAAGTCGCCCAGGCCGGTGCCCTCGACCAGACCGGTGTAGCTCGGCCGGAAGACGAGGTCCACCTGCGGCTTGAGGGCGTTTTCGGCCGCCCGGATCAGGGCCTCCACTCCCTGCTGGCGCTCGCGCGCCGCCCGCAGGTCGTCGCGGCGGGCCAGGGCGGCGGCGACATAGCGGTCGATACCCGGGGCCCCCTGGGACGGTGCCGGCAGAGCCGCCGGAACCGCCGACGCGGCGACCGCCGGAAAGGCGTCGGCGGGGAGGTCGAGGGCGCCGATCTCCCGGTAGTCGAGGCCGATCTCGCGGCCGAGGCTCTGACGCGCCTCGAAGAGGTCGCGCTCCCCGGCGATGCGGGATGCCTCCTGCGCGGCCAGATTGGCCTCGATCTGGACCAGCTCGGCGGCGGGAGTCACATCCGCCTCGATCAGCCGGCGGGTGGTCTCCATCAGCTCGCGGGAGCGGCTCTCGGATTCGAGCAGGATGTCGAGATTGAGGGCGGCGGCCTTGTAGCTCCAGTACTGGCGGAGCAGGGTGAGCACCCGCTCGGAAAGGGTCTGGCGCACGTCGAGGCGGCTGGCGGCGAGCTCGCGCTCGGCCGACAGCTCGACGGCGGCGGTGGCCGCCCGCCCCCGGCCGCGCAGCAGCGGCTGGCGGATCTGGAACCCGACGGTCCCGAGGTTGACCCCGGGCGTGCCGTCGAGCAGGTCCTCGGTGCGCACGAGGTCGACCTGCGGGGTGATCGAGAGGCCGGTGCGGAAGCGCTGGGTGAACCCGAGCGAGCTCTCGAGCCGGCGCTGCTCGCTGCGGCTCGACAGCGAGGCCGGCGCGTCGGTCCGGATCTGCGCCGCGCTCGACTGGACCACCGGGTCGAAGAGACCGCTGGCGCTGAGCAGCGACCCTTGCGAGGAGGAGAGGCGCGCCTCGATGATGCCCAGATTGGGATCGTGCGCCAGCATGAGCTGGACCGCCTCCATCAGACCGAGACCGGGAGTGGGATCGGGATCGGCGGCGGCCGCCGGGAGCGCGGAGCCCAGGAGGGCGATCAGGACAAGGCTGGGGAACGCTCGGAGAAGGGGACTGCGAGAGGCTGAAGGGGTCGAGCGCACGCTCAAGGTTCCTGTTCTCCGAATTCCAGCACTCTAAGGAACTGTGCTGGAGGCGTCAAGCCGCGAGACAGCAACCCTCGCCCAAGTAAAAAGGGCGGAGGTCTCCCTCCGCCTTCCATCAGACTACATCTGGTCGGTCCGACGAGCCGGGACGGCACCCGCCGGGCCTGCCTTCAAACGGGGAAGAGGCCTGGGATCAGAGCCCGCCGGGATCGGCGTGGTTGGCGTGGCAGGCGCTGTCGTAGCGCATGGCGTCGTAGCCGACGGTGTACTTGCCGTCCGCGCTGCGGGTGGCGACGGAGACCCAGGCCTGGGCGGCCGACGGGTCTTCCGGCGGATTGGCGCCGGCCTGCGCCACGGCGGTGTTCAGGTTGAGGTAGATCCAGCCGGAGTTGAACGGCACCGGCAGGGCGTTGCCGCCGACCTTCACGCGCTGCGTCTCGACCTTGAAGGGCTTGCCGCCGGGGAAGGCGGGGTTTTCCTGCTCGTCGAACGCGACGATGGCCTCCTGGTTGAGCGGCCACCAGGCCGGGTTGCCGGCGCCGGCCGGGCAGGTGACCGACTGCTGGGAGACCTTGGAGTCGCGCCAGACGATCAGGTCGCTGCGGTCGTTGACATAGCGCGCCCCGAAGGTGGTGGGCAGCGGCTCGCGGTTGTCGGCGGCGCTCCAGCCGACGTAGCGGCCATAGAAGGTGTACTGGCCGGCGGTGGAGGTCTCCGGATCGGTGGCGCTCGCCTCGATGTGAACCAGATTGTCGCCGAAGCTCTTCTTGCCGTCGACGATGCTGTAGTCGCCGAACAGGGCGTTCTGGTTGGTGGCGTCGCCGCCCGGGCCGAAATAGCCGACGTCTGAGGCGAACCGCAGGGTGCAGTTGTTGACCGTGTCCACGGTCACATAGCCGCGCGCGATGCCGTCGCCGAGATCCCGGCCGGCGCAACGCCCGCCCAGGATCACCGAGGGCTGGCCGGTCAGCGACTTCTTGAAGTGGTCGACGAAGACCGCCGGCAGGGTCGGGGGAAGGGGGAGCTGCCCGACGCAGCTCGCGAAGTTGATGTCGGCGGAGAGCGGGCCCTGCGGGCTGATGGTGTCGGCCGGATCCTGGCCGGCCGACGCGGTCTGGGGGAGGAGGCCGTTGACCAGGAGATCGCGCAGATCGAAGACCTGGGCGTCAAAACCGGTCAGGTAGACGTTGAAGTCGAAGACCGGCACGGAGAGGTCGGACCAGACCGTGACGTGCGCCAGAAGCGCCGTCTCGTAGGCGTTGTTCACGGAGAAGACCGTGTTCACGCCGGTGGAATCGACGGTATCGACTTCGAAGTAGGGGAGAAGAAGGGTTGCCGCGGGTTTGACGTCGCTGTCGCAAATGGCCGCCTGGGCGGGGCCGGTGAGTCCGAGAACGAGGGAAGAGAGCGCGATACAAAGAAGGAATCGCTTCACTGCAACCTCCATGTAAAAGAATCACCCGATCTCCTTGACCGGGGAACTGCCTCGGAACTGCTAAATGAGATAGTAGCATAAATGTTCGCGCTGTCTAGGGGAGAATATTGCTGTAACAGCATTGAAAGACCGGAGGCACGCCCGAGGCGACCACTAGGGCACCGCGGGGCGTCAGGACGTCCCGAGGGGAGCTAGAAGTAGGACTGCAACGTGCCGCGGCGGCGCACGTCGAGGGTGGCGCAGTGGAAGGAGCCGCCGAAGCTGTAGAAGTGGGTGAAGGGGCAGGGGATGGGCTGGAAACCCCAGTCGCGCAGGGCGCGGATCGTGCGCTCCTCGCCCCGTTCGACGAGGACCCGCTCCTCGTCGAGCATGAGGACGTTCATGCTGACCCAGGGGCTGCACATGTACATCGGGTGGCTCGCCGGCAGGCAGGGCTCGGGCGCGTCGAAGACATCCCAGGTGCGGAAGACGTCGGGAATGCGGCCGATCCGCTCGCGGTTGACCATCAGCTTGCCCGGGGCGAGCGGCATGAAGGTGGCGTCGATGTGCATGGGGTGGGTGTCGCGGATCTCGATCTCGTGGATCCGGTAGCCCGGGCCGAGGTGGCGGCGCATCCATTCGATGCCGAAGACGTTGGTGACGTGGCTCTGCTGGGCGAAGAGGTCGCGGCCGCAACGCACGAAGTCGGCGGCGTCGAAGACCGGCTCGTGCTCGGTGACGACCGACTCGAAGCGGTCGGCGTCCTCGGGGTCCTGGTGGGCGAGATCGAAGAGCTCGTCGCGAGACTCGGGGCGCGGCGCCGAGGTCCACCGGCCGCCCTGCCGGAAGTAATCCTTGAGCAGGCGGCGAAAGGCGTGGACCTCGAAATGGCGCGAGCGCCAGGACATCGGGGCCTCGATGATCTCGTCGCCGACCACGATGAGGAGGTCGCGCGGCATCGCGGCATAGAGACCGGTGCTCTCCCAGTCGGGAGTGGAATAAGGACGGGAGAAGTCGACCGGGTCGGGGCGCCGCACCGCGACCCCCTCCGCCTCCAGGATGTGGACCAGCTCCTCGAGGTCGCGGCGGGCGGCTGCCACGTGCTCCGGCGGAAAGGGCTGGCCCCCCGACTGCTGGAAGAACGGCCACTGCGAGCGCGGCATCGTCGCCTGGAGAGCGATATGCCATGGCGGCACCGCAGCGCCTTCGATGATCCCGACGACCACCTCTTCCAACGGGTCCCACTCATTGTGGGAATTCACTGCGGATTGTGCAGCTTCGGAATGCAGCGGTGGTGTAGTTGGGGGCGGGATCATCAGCAGTTTTTGCACGAAGCCTCCTGTATTTGCGAGGGGTCCTGCGTTGAACAGGGTGCGACGGCTTGACCAAAGAGGGACTGCGGGCAAGCTTCTGAAAACCGCGGCAAGGTTCTGAACGGCGGGACAAGCTTCTAAAAACTGCGGCAAGGTTCTAAACGGCGGGACAAGCTTCTGAAAACCGCGGCAAGGTTCTGAACGGCAGGGCAAGCTTCTGAAAATCACGGCAAGGTTCTGGACGGCGGGGCAAGCTTCCGAGGCCCACCTCAAAGGCCCGGTGGCCTCGCCGCCCTCTCCCCGCCCGCGGCTCTCTCCCCACTCTCCCCCTCTCTGTCCCCCTATATATATAAGGAAGGGCCCGCTTCGGTCGCCGCCCTTTCCGGGTTTACCGCGGCGCCGTCTTCGAGTATGATTCGCCTTCCCTCCGGGTGCGGACCCGGCGAGCCTCGGTGTGGACGATCGTTTCTGGATGACGGAAGCCCTCGCCGAAGCGCAACGGGCGGCCGAGATCGGGGAGGTTCCGATCGGGGCCGTGATCGTGTGGGAGGGGGAGGCGGGCGCCGAGCTGATCGGCCGCGGCCACAACCGTCGGGAGATCGACGGCGACCCGCTGGCCCACGCCGAGCTGCTGGCGATCCGGCAGGCGGCGGAGCGAGTGGGCGGGTGGCGGCTCACGGGTTGCACGATCTACGTCACCCTGGAGCCGTGCGCCATGTGCGCCGGCGCCCTGGTCAACAGCCGCATCGAGCGGCTGGTCTACGGCGCGGCCGATCCCAAGGCGGGGTACTGCGGCACCCTGGGCAACCTGGTCCAGGATCCGCGGCTCAACCACCGGCTGGAAGTCACGGCCGGGGTGCTCGAAGCGGAGAGCGCCGCCCTGCTGCGAGGCTTCTTTTCGGCGCTGCGGCGCCGGATTTGAGCCTGCAGGAGGTCCAAGGGTTCTTTCAATGATCAAGGAGAGATGTCCGAGTGGCTTAAGGAGCACGCTTGGAAAGCGTGTGTAGGGGAAACTCTACCGTGGGTTCGAATCCCACTCTCTCCGCCACTGATCGAGCCGCCGGGGTCGCCGTCGCGAGACAGGCGCAAGACACCGGAAGGCTCTCATGGCTCAAGAGACAAAAACTGGAGAGGTGCCAGAGCGGTCGAATGGGGCGGTCTCGAAAACCGTTGACCGGGCAACCGGTCCGTGGGTTCGAATCCCACCCTCTCCGCCAAACATCAGCCTGAAGGAAGCGAGCGGACGGCAGACCGGCGGAGCACGGCGCCGGTCTTGACGTTTCTCTGCCTTGTAAGCTAGATTATCGGATTCGTGTGTAGGAAGGCGGGGTCGAGTGGTCCCGCGATCAGAAGACTTCGTTCCCTAAGAAGAAGGCGGAAATCGTGAAACGGACCTTTCAGCCCAACAACCGCCGCCGCAAGCGGACCCACGGCTTTCTGGTGCGGATGCGCACCCGTAACGGTCGCGCGGTGATCTCGCGGCGGCGCAACAAGGGGCGCAAGCGCCTGAGCGTCTGATGTCGAACCTCCCTGTCGCGCCGGCCGCGAGCGGCCCGCGCGAAAAGGGTGAGCGCCTGCTGCCGCAGGAAAAGCTGCGGCGGCGGGCCGACTACCTCCGGGTGTACAAGACGGGGCGCCGCCGCCACGGCACACTGGCGATCCTCCACTTCGTCCCGAATCAGGCCGGGCATCCTCGCCTCGGGATCACCGCCAGCCGCAAGGTGGGCAAGGCCGTGGTACGCCAGCTCCTCAAGCGCAGGATCCGGGAGACCTATCGGCGATGGAACGATCGAGGCAAGCTCCCCGCCCTGGATCTGGTCGTCCATTTGAAGCCGGAAGCCCGGACGTCCGAGTGGATCCCGTTCCGGGACGAGCTCCTGCGTCTCCTCTCGGGCCTGCTGCCGCGCCCGGAGGCCCGTTGATCCGCCTCCCTCTCGCCTTTCTCGCGCTGTACAAGCGCTTTCTCTCGCCCTTGCTCCCCCGTGCCTGCCGGTTCTCCCCGACCTGCTCGGAGTACGCGCGGCTCGCCCTCCTCCGGCGCGGCTTCTGGCGCGGCAGCCTCGCGGCCCTCGGCCGCCTGGCGCGCTGCCAGCCGCTGCACCCGGGCGGGATCGACCTGCCGTGACTCCGAGCCGGCCATGAAAACCCAGGAGAACCCCGCCGGACGGGATCGCAGATAGAAAAGGAAAAGAAGCTCCGTGGAAACTCGCCGCCTGTTACTCGCCGTGACCCTGTCGTTTGCGGTGTTGATGCTCTGGTCCTATTTCTTCCCTTCGAAGCCGACGCCGCGCGTCCAGCCGCCGGCCGCCGAGTCGGCCGCGACCACCGATCCCGGCTCCAGCGCCGCCCCGGACCGGCCGGCCGGCGCCGCGAAGCCGGCGAGCCCCGGGTCCGCGGTCGCCCCGGCTCCCGCGCCCGCCCTGCCGGCCGCTCCGGAGGTCTTCGCGGCCGCCGAGCAGCAGGTGGTCCTCGACGGAGGCCGCCTCAAGGCCATCTTCACGAACCGCGGCGCCCAGCTCCTCTCGATGACCGACCGGCCGGACCGCCAGAAGAACGCCGAGCCGATCGAACTGGTGCGGCCGCGCACCGGCGGCCTCTATCCCTACGCCCTGGTCGACGCCAAGCAGCGCTCGCTCCCGGTGAACGACGCCCTCTTCGCGGTGGCGCGCGGGGCGGACGGGCGCTCGGTGACCTTCCGCTACCGCGGCCCGCAAGGGAGCGTCGAGAAGAGCTTTGCCTTCGACCCCAAGGGGCTCCTCCAGGTCCAGGTCCGCTTCGACGGAACCGAAGGCTGGGGCGTGGCGTTCGGCCCCGGCGTGCGCAACCCGACCGCGGACCAGCTCCACAGCCAGTTCGAGCGGCGCGCCGCGGTCCTCAAGATCGGCAACGAAGTCCGCGTCGAAGAGGCCAAGAAGGCGGAGAGCGCGAAGTCCATCTCCGCCGGGACGGTGCGCTGGGTCGGCCTGGAGGACACCTACTTCCTCGCCGCGGCGATCCCGCAGGAGGGGGTCGAGCGCGTCCTGATCCAGCCCCTGCTGATGGAGACGCCGGCGGACGAGAAGGCGGCGGCACATTACGTCCCGATGCCGCCTGTGGATGACCTGAGCAGCGAGCAGAAGGACATGGTCCGCGAGTACCGCGTGGTGCTCCAGGCGGCCGGAAATTCCCTGAGCCTGGCCTCCTTCTGGGGTGCCAAGGAGTACGACCGGCTGCAGGCGCTCCCCTACGGCCTGCAGGACACGGTCGCGTTGGGCAGCCTGCGGTTCCTGGCCCTGCCGCTCCTCGCCTGCCTGCACTGGATCCACGACCACGTGATCGCGAACTACGGCTGGGCGATCGTGCTGATGACCGTGGTGATCAAGCTGCTCCTGCTGCCGCTCACCCACCACAGCACGGTCTCGATGCGGAAGATGCAGAAGCTCAACCCGAAGATCCAGGCGATCCGGGACCGCTACCGCACCAAGCTGCGCGACAAGGCCGGCCGGCCGAACCTCGAATCCCAGCGCAAGATGAACGACGAGGTGATGGCGCTCTACAAGGCGGAGAAGGTGAACCCGGCGGGCGGGTGTCTGCCCCTGGTGCTGCAGATGCCGATCCTCTTCGCCTTCTACCGGCTGCTGACCACGGCGGCGGAGCTGCGCGGCGCGCCATGGATCATGTGGATCACCGACCTCTCGATCAAGGATCCCTATTACATGCTGCCGATCGTGATGGGCCTGACCCAGTTCCTCCAGGTGCTGTGGTCGCCCCAGGTCGGGGATCCGATGCAGCGGCGGCTGTTCCTCTTCATGCCGCTGATGATGACCGTGTTCTTCCTCAGCTTCCCGAGCGGCTTGGTCCTCTACTGGCTGACGAACAGCATCTTGACGATTGCGCAGCAAGGGGTTTACAACCGTTTCATGCCGATGACGAAGACGACGACTTAAGCGAGCGACCCAGTGGATATGAACGAAGCGAAGAGACGATTCTTCTCCGGCGACAGCCTCCAGCAGGCGCTGGTCCAGGCCGCGAACTACTTCAACCTGGCTCCTGAGCAGATCGCGTACCGGAGCATCGAGAAGCGGCATGGCTTTTTGAAGGTGCGGCGGAAGGTGGTGATCGAGGTGAATCCCGACGCGCCGCGCCGGGAGAAGCCGGCCCCCGTGCCGCCGGTGCCGCCGCCGGTCCGGCCGGCCGCGCCGGTCCTGCCGACAATTACCGTGACACCCGCCACCGAGGATGAGGACGAGCCGATGCCGTCCGCCGAGCCGGCCCGCGAGCCGCAGGGGCGGGACGATCGTGGCAATCGTGGCCCCCAGGGTGACCGGGGCGATCGGGGTCCGCGCGACGACCGGGGTCCCCGCCGGGATCATCGCGACAACTATCGCGGCCCGGGCGGCGGGGGCGATCGCGGCGGACGGGGCCGGAGTGGCCCGGGCCGGGATGACCGGCGTCCGCCGCGGCGCGATCCGCGCCGGGAGGAGGGCCTCGCCTCCCGCCCGGCGCCGATGGCCTTGAGCGAAACGGAGCGGCAGGGCGGCGGCCTGGTGACCCTGCCCGAACGGCCGTTGCGCCCCTCCGAGCGGTTCCCGGAAGCGACCGGACCGCAGGCCGACGCGGCGCGCAAGGCGACCGAGCTGCTGCTCAGCGTCGCCGGCCTGGAGCTGGAGCCGAGGGTTCTCCAGGGAGAGGAGAGGCTGGAGATCGACCTCTCCGGGGAAGACGTCGACTGGTGCTTCGCCGACGACGGCGAATTCCTGATGGCCGTCGAGCACCTGCTGCCGCGGATGATCCGCAGCCTGTCGGGCGAGCCCGTGCCGGTGCGGGTGGACTGCGACAACTTCCACGACATCCGGGAGGAGCGGCTGCGGAGCCTGGCGCAG
>DATAHG010000372.1:0-2492 GCA_036263295.1 Thermoanaerobaculia bacterium
CGACCGCGCCGCCCTCGCGAAGATCGAGCCGGAACGCTCCGAGCTGACCGATCCCATTTCACCGCGCACGCCGGCCGAGGAGATCCTGGCCGGGATCTGGTCCGAGGTGCTGGGAGTCGAGCGGATCGGGGTCAACGACGACTTCTTCGGGCTCTCCGGCCACTCGCTGCTCGCCACGCGGGTCGTGGCGCAAGTGCGGGAGGCGTTCGGCGTGGAGATCCCGCTACGCCGCCTCTTTGAGCGCGCCACCCTCGGCGAACTGGCCCGCGACATTGAAGCCTTGGCGGTGCCCGGCGCCGCGCCGGCGGCGCCGGCGATCGTGCCCGTGCCGCGCGACCGGCCGATCCCCGCTAGCTTCTATCAGGAATTCGGCTATCGCACTCCCGACGTCTCGAAGAACAGTATCCCGTTCTCCCTGCGCCTGCGTGGAAAGCTCGACATTCCGGCGCTCCGGTGCACACTCGACGCGCTGGTGCGGCGCCACGAGTCGCTTCGCACCTTCTTCCGCGAGGAGAACGGCGAGGTTTTCCAGGAAATCGCGCCGCCGGCCGAGAGGCCGCTCCCCGTGATCGATCTCCTGGCGCTGCCGGAGGAGCGGCGGGCGGGGGTTCTGTATCAGCTCGCGGCGGATCATGCCGATCAAGCATTCGATCTCGAACGCGGCCCGCTCCTCCTGTTCCAACTCGTGCGCCTGAGCGAGGAAGATCATGGGCTCCTGCTCAACATCCATCACATTATTTCGGACGGCTGGTCGATCGCCGTGCTGCAGCGTGAGCTGACGGTCCTCTACGGAGCTTTCGCGACCAGTCGGCCGTCGCCCTTGCCGCCGTTGCCGATCCAGTTTGCCGATTTCGCCGGGTGGCAGCGCGAGCTGCACGCCGGTGAGGCGCTCGCCTCCCAACTCGCCTGGTGGACCCGGACCCTCGCGGACCCGCCGCCCTCCCCGGCCCTCCCGCGCGGCCTGCCGCGCCCCGCCGTGCTCGGCCCGCGCACCCTGGCGGCCGAAATGGTGATCCCGGGCGAGAGCGCCGCCGCCCTGCGCACCCTGGCCCGGAGCAATGGCTGCACCGTGTCGATGCTCCTCCTGACCGCCGCCAACGCGCTCCTCCACCATCACAGCGGCGAAGAGGATCTGATCATCAACACCATCTTTTCGGCCCGCAACCGGCCGGAGCTGGCCGGCCTGGTCGGCCTGCTGATGAACACCATCCCGGTGCGGGTGGACCTCTCCGGGCGACCCACCTTCCGCACCCTGCTGCACCGCGTGCGCGACGCCGTGCTCGCGGGCTACAGCCGCCAGGAGGTCCCCTTCCCGCGCATCCTCGCCGAGCTCTTTCCGGGCCGCCCCTTCAGTCGCACCCTGCTATCGGGCATCAACTTCAACTTCCTGAGCTTCGGGGAAGCCGGCGTCGGTCCGAGCCCCCCAGCCATCCCCGGCGGCCTCCAGGCCACCCCTTTCGCCGCCGCCGAGGAAGTCGCCAAGCAGGACCTCCTCTTCAACTGCCGGGACACCGGGGACGCCATCCGCTGCCAGCTCGTCGGAGCCGCGGACCTCTTCCTGCCCGAAGGGATGGCCGCCCTCGCGGCGGATCTGGAGGACCTCCTGAAGCGGGCGGCGGCGAGCCTGGACGAGCCGTTGAGCCACCGGCTCGCCGGACCGGGTTAGACTGAGAAATGGCGCACCCGTCCCTTCAGCATCTCGAACACCGGCCGTGGCCGCTCCCACAGACGCCGTGGGTGTGGCGTCAGAGCTGGTTGGATCTGTTGTTCGCGCACTGGCCGGTGGACGCCGCTCTTCTGCGGCCTCTCGTGCCGTCACCTCTGAAAGTGCAGGAATTCGAGGGCACGTCCTGGGTGGGCCTGGTTCCCTTCCGGATGGCGGGAGTCATGCGGCGCCCGCTGCCCGACCTTCCATGGATCTCGGCCTTCCCCGAGCTGAACGTGCGCCTGTACGTCGAGCATGAGGGGAGGCCCGGCGTCTGGTTCCTGAGCCTGGACGCGACCAACCCGCTCGCCGTCTGGGCGGCCCGGCGCTTTTTCCATCTGCCTTACTACCAGGCCCGGATCGGCATCCGCGGCTCCAACGACGTCTTCCACTACACCGCGCGACGCAAAGGCCCGGCGCCTCGTCTCGACGTCTCTTACGGACCGGTGTCTCCTCCTTACGAGAGCACGCCCGGCACTCTCGAGCACTGGCTGACGGAGAGGTATTGCCTCTACGCGAAGGCACCCGACGGATCGATCTGGCGCAACGACGTGCATCACGCGTCATGGCCGCTGCAGGCCGCCGAGGCGGACTTCCGGCACAACTCGTACCTGTCGATCCACGGCCTGAACATCCTCGGGGTTCTGCCTCTACACCTTCATTTCGCGCGACGGGTCGATGTGGTCGTCTGGAAGGGGACCCGCGTCGTCTGATCCGACTTCACGGGCGAGTCAAAGACAAAGTCGGATGGCTCATCCGACTTCACGAGTGATGCAAAGACGAAGTC
>DATAHG010000373.1:0-7712 GCA_036263295.1 Thermoanaerobaculia bacterium
CGCCGGCACATCGCGGTCGCCGAGGATCTGGCGGTTGACGGTGAGCGCGGCCTGGTTGGCCTTGCCGTCGTAGAAGTAGAGGCATTCGACGTACTGCTGCTGCTTGACGAGGTCTTCGAGGAGACGCTCGATCGCCTCCCAGCTGCCGAGGCGGCGGCGGACCTCGCGCGCCCACAGCTCCGCCATGTGCTTGAGCGAATGGGGCGATTCGAGGTGGAAGGACTGGGCGAGCATCTGGATGATCAGCCCGACCTCGTTGAGCTGGTCGGCGGTCTCGGTGAACTGCTTGAGGCCGTCGGCCATGCGCTGCACCACCTGGCTCACCTCCTTGAGGGTCAGCACGACCTCGTCGGAGGCGGCGTTCTGCTGCTGGGTGGCGAGGGAGATCTCGCGCGCCACCCGGGCGGTGTCGCCGGAGGCGTCGCGCAGGTCCTCGATGGCCGAGGCGGCGGCGCGGGCGCGCTCCAGCACTCGGGTGGCCTCCTTGCTCCCCTCCTCGGTCGCCACCACGGTGGCGCGGATCGAGCCGGCGAACTCGTCGAGCAGGTTGCGCACCGAATCGACCGACTCCTGCGAGCGCTGGGCGAGGCGGCGGACCTCTTCGGCGACCACCGAGAAGCGCCGGCCGTGCTCGCCGGCCGCGGCCGCTTCGATGGCGGCGTTGAGCGACAGGATGTGGGTCTCCTGGGCGATCTCGGTGATCAGGTCGAGGACGCGGTAGATCTCCTTGGAGCGTACGCCGAGGGTGTCGGCGCGGGTCGAGATGCCGCTGATCCGCTTGCGGACCTCCTCGACGCCCTGGACCGCCTCCTCGACCGCGGCGGCGCCGGCGTCGCCGTTCTCGTCGGCGCGCTGGGCGAGCTCGGCCTGGGTGGCGGCGTTCTCGGCGATCTGCGAGGCGGTGCGGGCCAGCTCTTCCATGGCGGCGGTGATCTCGACCACCGAGGCGGCCTGCTCCGACGAGCCGGAGGCCAGCTCGGAGGCGATCTGGTTGACCGAGTTCGAGGCGGTGGCCACCTCGATCGAGCTGGACTGGATCTGCTGCGCCAGCACGTCGAGGGCGCCGGTCGCGGTGGCGAAGGTGGAGGCGAGCCGGCCGGGGAGCTGCTGGGCCTGGTCGGCGCAGTGGACCAGGTCGCCCGAGCGCAGGTGGGAGAGGGCCTCGACCAGGACCTTCTCGACCGCCTCGTGGCGCTGCAGGGTCTCGCCGACCCGGCTGCGCAGGCTCTGCTGCGAGCGATAGACCAGCGAGATGTAGAGCGCCACCACGGCCGCCGCCAGCAGGGCGTAGATGTTGAACAGCCAGCCCGGGGCGCCGGCCGCCTCGGCCGCCGTGATCAGGACCAGGCCGAGCAGCGCCACGCCGCCCAGGATGAGCAGCCCGACCAGGGCCTGGTTCTTCGACTCCGCTTCGCTCATGCCGATCGATCTCCCTCGTTGCTGTCGTCGTCCGCCGGGCGGAGCACGCCGGGCGGGTGCCGCGGGTCCAGGACCACCAGCGGCAGCTCGCCGTGGATCGCGAGCCCGGCCGCGGGCTCGCACCAGAACCGCCCCAGCACTCCGGCGGAGGGGCGCACCAGCAGGTCGTCCACCACGCCGATGATCTCGTCCGCCAGGATGGCGTTCTCGCCGACTCCGATGCGGTAGGCGCCGCCGCGGCGGCTCAGGCTGTCCACCGCCGAGCTGGCGATCCCCCACAGTCCGCCCCCCCGGCGCAGCAGGAGGAAGCCTTTGCGGCCCGCCCCCGCCGCCAGCGGGCCGATCAACTCTCCCGCCCCAGGGCCTCGAGGTGGAGCACGCGCACCACCTCCTGGCCGATCGCCGCCTCGCCGCGGATGAAGCCGCCGTCGCCGGCCACGATCGAGCCGGGCGAAACGTCCGCCACCTCCAGGGCCGAGTCGGCGGCGAGGCCGACCAGCTCGCGCGCGTCGGCCGGCCCGACCCAGACCACGATGGTGACCGGGAAGGCCGGCGTGGCGCTGGGCGGCGAGCCGATGAGGCGGGCGAGGTCGAGCACCGGCAGCGGCTCGCCCGCGAACTCGGCCAGCCCCTTCAGCTCCGGGCTGGAGCCCGGCAGCGGATGGACGGTGAGCGAGCGCAGCACCCGGCGCACCGACACCAGCGGCAGGGCGCAGACGTACTCCCCCGCCTTGACCAGCAGGTGGTTGCCCATCCCCCGGCTGGTCCGCCGGGTGCCGTTGCCGTTGCCGCCGTTGCCGGACAACGCCGGGATCTCGAGCTGGTCGCGCATCAGATCCGGGTCCAACTGTTGACGTTGATGTCGATCCCCAGCACGCCCTTGAAGAAGCCGTCGTTGCCGCGCACCGGGGCGCCCACCGTGAAGCACAGCTCGCCGTTCTGCAGCGATTCATAGGGCGGCGTGATCGAGGCGCGCTGCTCGCGCGCCACCGCCCGGTACCAGGGACGCTGGGTCATGTCGATCTCGCGCGCCTCGGCGGTCGCGAGGAGCGGCCGGCCGGCCCCGACCAGGGCCGCGTTGTGGCGCAGGATCACCGTGTAGCCCGAGGTATCGACGAAGTAGACCATCTCGACGAACTGGGTCTTCCGCACCAGCCCGTCGAGGACCTCCTCCATGTCCCCGGCGCCGCGCACCTTCTCGACCTGGCGCGCCCACTCTTCCGCCAGGTTCTTGAGCGAGCGCGGCGAGTCGAGATGGAACGACTGGGCGAGGAGCTGGATGGTGAGGCCGAGCGAGTTGAGGCGGTCCGCCGTGCTCGACAGATCCTTGAGGCCGACCGTCATGCGCTGCACCACGAGGCTCACCTCGCGGAGCGTCATGACGACCTCGTCGGAGGCGGCGTTCTGCTGCTGGGTGGCGAGCGAGATCTGGCGCGCCACCCGCGAGGTGTCGCCCGAGGCGCGGCGCAGCTCGGCGATGGCGGCGGCGGCGGCGCGCGAGCGCTCCAGCACCCGGGTGGCCTCCTTGCTCCCCTCCTCGGTCGCCACGATGGTGGCGCGGATCGAGCTGGCGAACTCGTCGAGCAGGTGGCGCACCGACTCGACCGACTCCTGCGAGCGCTGGGCGAGGTGGCGGACCTCTTCGGCGACCACCGAGAAGCGGCGGCCGTGATCCCCCGCCGCCACCGCCTCGATGGCGGCGTTGAGCGACAGGATATGGGTCTCCTGCGAGATCTCGGTGATCAGATCGAGGACGCGGTAGATCTCTTTCGAACGCGTGCCGAGGGCGTCGGCGCGGCTGGAGATGGCGTGGATGCGCTTCTGCACCTCTTCGACGCCGCTCACCGCCTCGTCCACCGCCACGGCGCCGGTGTCGCCGCTCGACTCGGCGCGCGAGGCGAGGTCGGCCTGGCGGGTGGCGTTCTCGGCGATCTGCGAGGCGGTGCGGGCCAGCTCCTCCATGGCGGCGGTGATCTCGACCACCGAGGCGGCCTGCTCCGACGAGCCCGAGGCCAGCTCCGAGGCGAGCTGGTTGACCGAGTCGGCCACCGAAGCCACCTCGATCGAGCTGTCCTGGATCTGCTGGGCGAGCGAGGAGAGCGACTCGCTGGCGGCCTGGGCGATGCGCGACAGGCGCTCGGGCAGGCTGCGCGCCCCCTCGATCGAGCGCACGAGATCGCCCGCGCCGAGTTGATCGAAGGCGCTGATCAGCTTGCTTTCAAGCTTGGCCCAGCGCTCCTCGGCCTCCGGCAGGCGGCGCTCCAGGCGGCGGAAGAAGGGATAGACCGAAAACAGATAATGGGCGATGCCGCCGATCCCGAGGGCGAGAAAGACCCACATCGGCCAGACCGGCCCGGCGTGCGTCGAGCCCACCGCCAGCAGGAGAAAACCGAGCAGGACCAGGGCGCCGACCAGGATCGCGCCGATCAGGGCGCTGTCGTTGCGCGCCTCTCCCAAAGACAGCAGGGGCTCTCCCGGCTCCCTGGCGAACAGTTTCCTCGAGGTGGACTCCAACGCTTCCTCCTTGCGGCTGCGCGGCGGGACAGGCGCCAGCCTTTCCGCAACGAGCGCCTGGCGGCGTTCCGGAAAGGCTGCAACAGGCGCGGGCCCGCGGTAATCCCTGCGCTTTCGGGCTGAGCTGCGCCTAGGATAGGAGAATCAATGCGATGCCGCAAGGTCGAAAGGCCGCCGCCGCGGGTCTGGCGCGCGTTTTGGCGTGGCGCTTTGGAACTGGACGGGACTTGAGGTATAGTTTCGACTCCTTCTATTGACGCAACTAAAGCTGTTCGGCCGCTCCGAGCTCGGGGACGGCTGTGTCCACGATCACTTGTGATCCAGGGAGACCGTCATGATTCGCAAAGGCTTCGCTCTGCTCGTAGCTACCGCCCTCACAACGGTGGCGCCGGCCTGGGCCGGCAACGGCCACATCCTGCACGGCGTCGGCGCCACCAACAGCGCCATGGGAGGCGCCGGCGTGGCGCTGCCCAACGACGCGCTCGGCGCTCTCGCCCTCAACCCCGCTCTCCTCGCCCGGCTCGACGGCCACCGTTTCGAGTTCAGCGCCGAGTACGCCAACGCCAACAACGCCGTCGAGAGCAGCGTCCAGACGCCGGTCGGCACCTTCTCCGGCCGCACCGAGGAGTCCGGCGACACGCCGCTCATCCCGGCCTTCGGCTGGACCCGCAACAAGAGCGGCCACTTCGCCTACGGCATGGGCTTCCTCGGCCTCGCCGGCTTCGGCGTCGATTACCCGCAGGACCCGCGCAACCCGATCCTCGCCCCGCAGCCGCAGGGCTTCGGCCGCGTCTTCTCGAACTATCAGCTCATGAAGGTGCCGACCGCCCTCGCCTGGCGGCTCAGCGACGCGCTTTCGTTCGGCATCTCGCTCAACGCCGCCCGCGCCACGCTGACCGCCAATCCGGCCGGCTTCACGTCGCCCGACTGCGCCAGCGCCACCAACTGCTTCGTGCCGAGCGTCAACGCCGACAGCGCCTTCGGCTTCGGCGCCACGGTAGGCGTGCACTATCAGGTCAACGACGCCTTCGCGATCGGCGCCTCCTACGCTTCCGAGCTGGACTTCGAGGATTTCGAGTGGAACTCGACGGTCGCCAATCCCAACCTGCCGACCTACGGCACGAACCGCCAGATCAAGTTCCAGATCAACTCCCCCGCGATCGCGGCCGTGGGCGTCGCCGTCACTCCGAGCGACCGCCTGCAGATCGCCCTCGACGCCAAGGAGGTCTTCTACGGTGACACCGAAGGCTTCGGCGACAGCCTGGGCTGGGAGGACATCATGGTCTACGCCCTCGGCGTGCAGTTCGGCGCCACCGACCGCCTGACGCTGCGCGGCGGCTACAACAAGGCGGAGAACCCGATCCCGCCGCAGTTCAACTTCTTCAACGTCTCCTCCCCGGCGATCTTCGAGGACCACTGGACGGCCGGCCTCGGCTTCCAGGTCAACGAGGCCCTGCAGCTCAACCTCGCCTATTACCGGGCTCTCGAGAACCGCAGCAGCGGGCCTTTCGTGTCCCCCTTTGGGCCGGTTCCGGGCACTCAAGTAACGAACGAAATGTCCATGGATTCGGCGGTGGTGACGTTCGCCTTCAAGCTGTAGAAAGACCGCAGCGGCAAGCCACTCCCCCGTCGGACATGGCGACTTGCAATGTCATGATTGACGGGGGATGTCGAATGCACAGGATCGAAGAAACCAGGTACGGCTACAAGGTAACTCTCGAAGGCTTCCTGCACCGCGACGACGCGGGGGCTTTCCTGGACGATCTGCGGGGGGTGGTGAGGCCGCGCGGAGATCAGAGCCCCTTCGCGGTGCTGGTCGACATGCGGAACTCCCGGGCCTTCCCCTCGGAGGCCCAGGAAATCCTCAAGCAGGCGATCACCTTCTGCAAGCAGACCGGCATGGAGCGCAACGCGGTGGTGCTCAACAGCGCCATCGCCACCCTCCAGGCGAGGCGTCTCGCCCGCGAGACCGGGACCGATGTCTGGAGCCGTTACATCGACGCCTCCAGCGAGCCGGAGTGGGAGCGGGTGGCGGTCGACTGGCTCATGCGCGCGCTCGAGCCCGAGCGCCGTTACAACTGATCACGTTTCCAGCTTTGGAATGATTGGAATGAAAAAAGCCCGGGGCGGCGAGCCCCGGGCTTTTTTGTTGCGGCGCTGCGGCCGGGGTTAGTGCGCCTCGGCGTAGGCCTGCTCGGCGCTGCGCTGGAAGCGGGTGCGCTGCTGGGCCGTGATCACTCCCGCCGAGACCGCTTCGGAGAGCGCCTGGCTGACGCAGGAGGTGTAAGCCGACGAGCTCGGCCAGCTCGCCGAGTAGTCGCAGGGGATCTCGGGGAAGGCGACCGTCTCGCCGGCGCGCACGCCGTAGAGCCGGTTCTTGACCCCGCCCTGCCAGGTCACCTCGGCCATGCCGCGGCGGGCCTTGCCGAGACCGAAGTGCGCCAGCAGGCTGTCCTGCGACGAGTGGCTGGAGCCGCCGAGGATCGGCTGCGTTGCCGTGGCGCCGCCGGCCGGAGTGAAGCGCACCGTGGCGCCGATGCCGTCGCGGTTGACCTTGGCGCCGCCGACGATCCCCTTGCCGCCCACCGTATCGATGTTCACCCAACCGTTGCCGTTGCCGCCGCTGTTCATGTCGATCGACAGGGTGCCCGGCAGGAGCGGCACGCCGCTCCAGACGAAGGAGTTGAACAGCGGATCGGCCGGGAACCAGTCGAGGATCAGGCCGCCCATGTGCTCGAACGACGTGCCGTAGCCGAAGCCGTAGGAGAAGAGCGGGAAGTCCGGCGCGCCGTTGGTGTCGGAGACCGTCACCACGTCCTCGAAGCCGTCGTTGTTGAGGTCGCCGGTCGCCAGGGCGTGGCCGTTGCGGCGCGGGTGGTTGACGCCGGATTTCGCCAGGACGTCGGAGAAGGTGAAGTTCGCCCGGCCGTCGTTGACCAGGATGGTGCCGGGGTTCGAACGATCGACGAACGGGCCGACGTCGAGGCCGCCGACGGTCGCGATGTCGAAGTCGCCGTCGTTGTCGTAGTCGGTCGCCGAAGCGCCCCACGACCAGCCGGAGGCGCGCAACGCGCCGACGCCGGTGTCGCGGTAGGTGCCGTCGCCGTTGGCCAGGAACCAGCGGGTGGTCTGGTCGCCCAGGACGTACGGCAGACCGAGGAACGGCTCGATCCAGTCGCCGACGTTCGAAACATAAAGGTCGATGTTGCGGTCGCCGTTGTAATCGGCCACGGCGAGGCCCATGTAGCCGCCCGGCGAGCGCAGGCCGGTGGAGCGCGTGACGTCGGTGAACTTGCCGGTGCCGTCGTTCTTGAAGGTCCGCACAAAGCCGCGGTTGACGCCGCCGTAGCGGTAGGACGGCATGGCGCCCTGATCGTTGGCGACGGTGATGTCGAGGTCGCCGTCCTTGTCATAGTCGAACATGACCGCCGACCAGGAGATGTCGGTCGTGGTGTTGCGGATGCCCGAGGTGTCGCTCACGTCGGTGAACTTGCCGCCGCCCGCATTGAGGAAGAGCTGGTTGGGCTCGTTGAGCGCCCAGGGCTCGGCCGCGATCGCCGTCTTGGTCGACCAGTCGAAGGTGTTGCCGATGAACACGTCGAGCAGGCCGTCGCCGTTGACGTCGCCCATGGCGCAGGACGAGGAGTCGTACTCATGGCCGCCGATCTGGCTGCCGGTGCGGAAGGTGATGTCCTCGAAGCTGCCGCCCTTGTTCTCGAACAGCCGGACGGACTCGCCGCGGCCGAGCACCAGCAGGTCGGAGTCGCCGTCGTTGTCGA
>DATAHG010000374.1:0-5253 GCA_036263295.1 Thermoanaerobaculia bacterium
GCGTCGATCTTCTTCTGGGCGTTCCAGTCCACCACCCACTGGGGGAGCGTGCCGTCCTTGCGGTAGTAGCGGCTGGAAATCCACGTCCCCGCCTTGTCGTTGAACCAGAGGACCCCGTCCGCCAGGTGGCCCGCCATGAGCACGGCGGCGCGGTCTTTGAACGCCAGGCCCCAGACCTTGGCCTGGCCGCCGGTCGCCATCTTGAGCTCGTCGCCCACCGTGGTGACCCGCAGGGTGGCCGGCGAGACGCCGAGCTTGCCGTCGGGATCGTCCGCCCCGACCAGCGGGCTCTTGGGATCGCGCACGCAGTAACGCTCGGAATTCATGTCCCGATCGAACCAGTCGTTGGAAATGATTCCGGACTTGTACGGCGGCGCCCCGGTGAAGTGGATCGAATGGCCCGGGCCGGTATAAAGCGGGAAATGATCGTGGTGGGCGTCGGTGTGATACGCGCCTTTTTCCATCAGGTAGCGAAACCCGCCCGGACCGGCCTGGGTCGTCGCCGGCAGGTAAAGATCCTCGAACCGGGTCTGGTAGTCGGCCCGGAACTGGTCGATGGAAATGAGGACGACCAGCCGGGGCTTCGCCTGCGGCGCAGCTTGAATGGCCGAGCCGAGCAGAAAGAGCAGGGTGATCGCCAGGGCGATCGAACGCAACGCACGAGTCATGATTGTCCCCTCCTAGTGATGGCAACTTCGCCGGGAAAGGCTAGCACGGTCCGGAGCACCGGCTGGCGGAACGTCAAACCCATCGATCTCCAGCAGGTCCAGAAGGCGCTCGCGGCCGGCGAAAAAGTGATGCATTAGCCTCGGAAGCCCTCGATGGCCTGCGCAAAGGCGGCGAGCGCGCCGCGGATCAACTCCGCCAACTCAGGGCTCGCGGCGATCCCCTCCGCGTCCAGCTTCCTCCCTGAAAGCGGCACCGGAATCGAAGCTTCCGAGACCAGCCGTCCCGACATCACCGTGACCGTCTCCGCCAGCGCCGCCTGGGCGTGCGAGGACCGCGGCGAGGCGTTGAGGAGCGCCACCGGCTTGTAGACGAATTCGGGGCCACCCACCAGCCAGTCCAGAGCATTCTTGAAGGCCCCCGGCACACCGTGGGCGTACTCCGGGCAGGAGATCAGGAGGCCGTCGGCCTCTCCGACCCGCGCCCGGAGGTCCTCCACCGCCGGGGGCAGGGGCGGGTTCTCCTCCACATCGGGATTGAAATGCGGCAGGTCGCCGAGGCCAGCATAGAGAACGACTTCCACACCGGCGGGAGCCAGCGCCGCGGCGGCACGAAGCAGGGCCGTATTGGAGGACACGGCCCGCAGGCTGCCGGAGAGGCCGAGGATCTTCATGGCGCCAATCTTCACACGAAAGACCGGGGGGCCGGCCAGCCGCGGCCGGACCCCGTTGGGGGACCTCAGGAGGAAGTGCTAGGCTTCCCCGGCAAGCAACCAGCCGCACCGACCGCGAAGGGGACCCTCATGCGCGACACCAAGCTGACCGTGGTGTTCCTCGGAATCCTGGTCTTTCTGGCCCTGGGGTTCGTCCTCCACCTTTTGAAAGGGATCCTTCTCCCCTTCGTGGTGGCGGTCTTCCTGTCCCAGATCTTCACGCCCGCCGTGGAGGCTCTGCGCCGCTACCGGGTGCCGATGCCCGTCGCCATTCTCCTGATGCTGGTGGCGGTGTCGGTGGCGCTGTTCGCCTTCTCCTGGGTGATCTACTCCAGCGCCGTGTCGTTCCGGGAGAGCCTCCCGCGCTACGAGGCGCGCCTCGGCGGGCTGGTCCAGGAGGGGATGGACCGGCTGGTCACAACATTGCCGCTCCTGCGCGATCCGGTCCAGCACTTCCGCTGGCAGGAGGCGTTCGACGTCTCGTCCATGACCGGGCTGGTCGCCACCGGAGTGGGCTCGTTCCTGTTGTTCTTCAACGAGCTGTTCCTGGTGATCCTGTACATGGTCTTCCTGCTCTCCGGCAGCCAAAGCTTCCCAGCCAAGTTGGAACGCGCCCTGGCGGACCGCGCCGACCGAGTGGCGGATGTGATGTCCAACATCGAGGCGCAGGTGCGGAAATACCTGTTGACCAAGACGCTGGTCAACCTGATCAACGGCCTGCTGGTCACCGTGCTGCTGGCGATGTTCGGGGTGGACTTCGCGCCGCTCTGGGGATTTCTCACGTTTATCGCCCACTACATCCCACAGGTGGGAGCGGTGCTGTCGGTCGGCCTGCCGACGGTCTTCGTCTTCCTGCAATTCGAGTCGACCGGCCGGGCGCTGCTGGTGGCGCTGCTCAATTTCGCCTTGCAGTTCTTCATCGGCAACGTGATCGAGCCGCGGATCATGGGCACGAGCCTGGACTTGAGCCCGGTTCTGGTGTTGCTCTCCCTGATCTTCTGGGGCTGGCTGTGGGGAGCCTGGGGGATGATCCTGGCCGTTCCGATCACCTCGACGATCAAGATCGTGTGCGAGAACATCGAGGCGCTCCACCCTTTGAGCATTCTGATGAGCGGCTCGGCCGAGAAGGCGTAGGAGGCCTCAAAAGAAGCCCACGCTCCTCGATTTGCATCAGAACGACTCCTCTCAGCACACGACAGAGTTGTTTTGATGCAGGCTAGCTCCACTCTCAACCGGGCAACTCTTTCCAGGGGCTCAGCAGGCTTGTCCGAGAGCAGGGAACCTTTGTCGAGGACCCGGGAAGAGTTTTCCACCTGCCGAAGAGCTCTTCCCGGCGGCCCGACAACGTTCGCGGGCTCCCGAGAAGAGATTTTCTGCTGCAAATCAACCTATGCGGGCGGCCCGTCAACGTTGTCCAGGAACCGGCGAGAGTCGTTCTGATGCAAAACAACGCTTCTGAGTCTCCCCCATCTCTTCTCCGGTCCTGGAAAAGAGTTGTCAGGGTCCTCGCGAAGGGGAGAGGGGCCCCGGCAGGAGCCATCGTCATCCCGAAAAAGGTGTGCGTCCCTGCCCGACAGAGATTGCAAGGCATCCGCGGCACGAGTTGCCCTCTCGGCAAACCGATCCCGGCTTCCAAAGGAGGAGCACGCGTTGCCCGACGAGTCGGATCGGGACTCCAACGGTTGGATCCGGCCGCCCCAGCCTCCGTCTCGGCTGGGCTCGCTTTCTAGCTCCCTGCTTCAGCCGCCTGCTCCGGCATCGGGAACAATCCTACGAACCGCTTCACCACCGCCTTGTTCCCCTCCACTTTCAGATCCCCCGAGCGGGTCGCCTCGGTGAGGCTCCGGCCGCCGTAGACCACGGCGGCCAGGTGGTTGGGGTCCGACTCAATGATGGCGTCGGGGTGCGGAGCGGTGCCGCGGTTGAGGGTCATGTGGCTGTCGGCGATCTCGGCGTGGAAGCGGTCGTCCCCGAGTCTCAGCTCCAGGCTCGCTTCGAAACCGGCGGCGGCCTGGGGGCTGAACATGGTGCGGAAGGAGAGGATCAGCGCGTCGATGCCGATCGGAGTGCCCATGGGCAGGATCGGGGACCGGGCGCCCCAGCGGCCCAGAGCCATGATCACCGGCTCGATATCCCGACCCCAGTCGGTCAGCTCGTAGACCCAGGCGCTCGCCGGGGGCGGCAGCTTGCGCCGGCGGACGATCGAGGCCGCCTCCAGCTCTTCCAGTCGCTGGGTGAGGACGTTCGGACTGATCCCCGGCAGGCCCGTCCGCAGATCGGTGAAGCGCTTGGGGCCCAGCACCAGCTCCCGCACGACCAGCAGGGCCCAGCGCTCCCCGATCAGGTCGAGGGCGTGGGCTGCGGCGCATCCGTCTTCGTAGCTCCTTCTGGTCGCCATGCCCGGAGCATACCAGATACTCCTCGTTTCGACTAGTTTAGTTGCAAACTAGGATCACTCAGTGCTAGAGTACAACCACTGACAACGAAGCAACTATCAAATAAGGAGACCGACATGCCCCATCTTAACGCTTACATCTTCTTCGACGGAACCTGTGCCGAGGCGATGCGCTTCTACGAGCAGACGCTGGGCGGCAAGCTCGTCCTGATGACCAACGCCCAGTCTCCTGAAGGCCAGCAATGCCCGGAAGGCGCTGCGGACCGAATCATGCACGCCCGCCTCGTCCTCGACGACGGCGGCATTCTGATGGCGTCCGACTGGATGGCGGGGGGACAGCAGCCCTACAAGGGGATGGAGGGCTTCTCGCTGGCGCTCCTCTATCCCGATGTCGCCGACGCGAAGAAGGCCTTCGAGACGCTGGGCGAAGGTGGCCAGACCATCATGGCCATGGAGAAGACCTTCTGGGCCGAGAGCTTCGGTGTGGTGATCGACCGCTTCGGCACCTCCTGGATGATCAGCGGCGGGCCGGTCGAGAGCTGATCTTCAACTCGCGGCGAGGGACGTGTCGATTTCCGGGTCCCCCGTTCGTCGCATGGGTAGAGACCGGGCTGGGCCGGCAGAGTCCAGCCGCCAGCCCGGCGTCCCAACCACAATCCAAGGAGGCGACCACGATGCGATTCATGATGCTGATGATCCCCAAGGGCTATGAGACTGCGACGCCGGGAACCATGCCGGAAGCGGATGCCGTTGCCGCGATGATGAAGTACAACGAGGATCTGCAGAAGGCCGGCGTGCTGCTGGCTCTCGACGGGCTCCATCCGCCGTCCATGGGCGCCCGGGTGTCGTTCGCAGGGGGCAAGCCCAAGGTAACCGACGGCCCCTTCGCGGAAGCCAAGGAGGTGCTCGGCGGCTACTGGATGATCCAGGTGGGCTCGAAGGAAGAGGCCATCGAATGGGCCAAGCGCTGTCCCGCCGGAGAGAACGAGATCATCGAGGTTCGTCAGGTCCAGGAGATGTCGGACTTCCCGGAGGATGTGCAGAAGGCGGCGGAAAGCTTCTCCGAGATGCAGAAGGAGATCGGGCAGCGGTAGGAGGGGGCGGGGAAGAGCCCGGACCGGTGGTGAGCCGGCCCGGGCAACCCTCGGACTCAGGGGCGGCGCTCACCCGTCAGGAGCTCCCGCACCCGCTCCACCGGGATCGCCTCCCCGGTGTGCCCCTGATCCCCCGTGACGGTCGTGGCGCGGAGCAGCGAGTTGTAGACCGCCTCCTCGACGGCCTCTACGGTCGCCAGGAAGAGCGGGCCCATGGAGTCGTTGGTCAGCTCCTCGACGGCGAGCGTCGGCCCCTTCGGCTCGTGCGGCACGAGGTTCCGGGTGGAAAAGGCGATCACGAAGTCGCCGGAGCTGTTGTTGAGGAACGAGCCGGTGCGAGCGAGGCCGAGGACCGCGCGGCGGGCCAGGCGTTCCAGGTTGCGCGA
>DATAHG010000375.1:0-4536 GCA_036263295.1 Thermoanaerobaculia bacterium
GAACCTGGTCCACCTGCCGCCGCCGTCGGCGCTGCTGTCGATCCACTTCAACCGCTACAGCCCGTACCACACCCAGGCGGCGCAGTACGGCCTGCAGCTCAAGCCGGCCGACTTCTACAGCCTGATCTTCCCGTTCCCGGCGGCGGCGATCGAGAACGTCGCCTACGAGTTCAAGGACGAGAACATCGGCGCCGACTACCTGGTGGCGCTCAGCCAGTGGATCGATCGGATGCAGGAGAAGGTGGCCTACTGGCGGCGGCGCTATCACCGGCAGGACGGCTTGGCGGCGCCGCAGCTCTACCTGTTCGAGCGCGGCGGCGAGCCCTGGCTCTACGACTCGCGCGACGGCCACGTGCAGGAGACCCCGCTCTCCCCGGCGCTCCACCGCCTGCTCCTCCACCTCAACGAGCCGCGGCGCACGAGCGCCCTGGCCGCCGACCTCCAGGACGTGCCCGGGCTCGATCTAGACGCCGCTCTCGCCTTCCTGGACGAGCACGGGCTGGTCTTCCGCGAGGGGGAGAAGCTGCTCAGCCTGGTGCTCCCCAAAGAGCCGCCGAGCTCGACCGTGCGCGCCCACATCGTGGGGATCTCGCGCAAGCTCCGCGAGGGCGTCCCGGCCGGCGCCGGCCTCGATCCGGCCGCCGAGCCGATCGGCCGCGCCGCCCGGCGGGCGGTGAGGGTTCAACCCTCATGAAACGAATGCTGAAACACGATCGCCGAGACCCATTCGGCAGCGCTTGGCGCACCTTTAGGGAATGGGGGGACCTCGTCCTCCTCCTGTCTACTTTTGAAACCAGGGATCTGAGGAGAAGGCAATGCTGAAAGTCGCCCTGCTCAACATGCCGTTCGCGGGTTACCACATGCCGTCGATCGGGCTCACCCAGATCAAGGGCGTGACCGACCGCGAGCTCGGGGACCGGGTGCAGACCCAGGTCATCTACGCCAGTCTCGACTTCGGGAGCTATGTGGGCCTCGACTTCTACGAGACGGTCAGCACGGCCTTCGAGCAGCTCCAGGCCTATTTCCCCGACTGGTTCTTCCGCCAGGCCGCCTTCCCCGACGAGCCCGACAACGCCGAGGAGTACTTCGCCCGCTTCTTCCCGGGCCAGGAGTTCGCCAACTTCCGGCGCGTCGCCCTGGAGAAGCGCCGCGGCATCGAGACCGCCTTCAACCAGATCATCGACCGCTACAAGCTCGACCAGATGGACGTGGTCGGCTTCACCTCGATGTTCTTCGAGAACAACCCGTCGTTCGCCATGGCCCGCCTGATCAAGGCGCGCAACCCGCACGTGATCACGGTGATGGGCGGCGCCACCAGCGAATCGCCGTCGGGCGAGGAGTACGTCAAGAACGTCCCGGCCATGGACTACGTCTTCTCCGGCCCGGGCCTCAAGACCTTTCCGCGCTTCCTGACCAACATCCTGGAGGGCCGGCCGGAGCTCAACGACCAGATCGACGGCGTCTTCTCGAAGGTCAACCAGGGCCAGGGGATCGGGGCGATGGGCCCGGAGCTCGACATCAACGTCTACATCCCCCTCGATTACGACCCGTATTTCGAGGCGCTGGACGAGAAGTTCCCGGCCTACGACATCCGCACCATCCTGCCGTTCGAGACCTCGCGCGGTTGCTGGTGGGGCGAGCACGCCCACTGCTCGTTCTGCGGCCTCAACAAGAACACCATGGCCTACCGGGCCATGCGACCCGACCTCGCGGTCGAGCTGATCCGCTCGCTGTTCAAGTACCGCGGCCGGGCCTCCGTGCTGATCTGCGTGGACAACATCCTGCAGCGCCAGTACGTCAAGGAGGTCTTCCCCTACCTCGACACGCCGGACGACATGTTCATCTTCTACCAGCTCAAGGCGAACCTGCAGGAGCGCGAGGTCGAGGCCATGGCCCGGGCCCGCGTCAAGGCGATCACCCCCGGCTTCGAGTCGCTCAACAGCTACACGCTCAAGCTGATGGACAAGGGCGTGACCGCCTTCCACAACCTCCAGGTCATGAAGTACTGCTCGCTCCACGACGTGTTCCCGGGCTGGAACCTGCTGGTCGGCTCGCCCGGCGAGCCCGAGGAGACCTACGAGAAGTACTGCCGGGAGCTGCACTCGATCGTCCACCTGCCGGCGCCGCAGGCGCTGTTCTCGATCCATTTCAACCGCTACAGCCCCTACTTCGACCGCGCGTCGGACTTCGGGCTGAAGCTCAAGCCGTCCGACTTCTACTCCTTCCTCTTCCCCTTCCCGGAAGAGTCGATCGAGAACATCGCCTACGAGTTCAAGGACGAGAACATCGGCGCCGACTACGTCAACGCGCTCAGCCGCTGGATCGACCGGATCAACGAGCGGATCGCCTACTGGCGCACGCGCTACTACTCCGAGGACGGTCTGCTGCCACCCAAGCTCTACTTCTTCGAGCGCGAGGGGGAGACCTTCGTCTACGACTCGCGCGACGGCCATGCCAAGGAGATCCCGATCCGGCCGGCGCTGCGCCGCCTGATGCAGCACCTGAACGAGCCGCGCCGCATCAGCGTCCTCGCCTCCGAGCTCAAGGACGTGCCGGACCTCGACCTGGAAAACGACGTCCGGTTCCTGCAGGAGCACTGGTTCCTCTTCCAGGAGGGCGAGAAGATCATGAACCTGGTGTTCCCGCACGAGCCGCCCGATCCGAGCCTGCGCTCGCGCGCCCTCGGCGCCGGCCGCAAGCTCAAGGACAACGTGCCGGCCAACGCGATGATGGAGCCCGCCATGGCGCCGATCGGCCGCACCGCCCGCCGGGCCGTGCGCCCCGCCAAGGTAGGGGTGTAGTTGGAAGCCGGCGGGATGGAGATCTCTTCGGCCAACCCTTCGGCGGCCCCCGGGAGGCCCGCGCCGGCCAAGCTCTGGAACCGCAACTTCCTCCTGCTCTGGCAGGGGCAGACGGTCAGCCAGCTCGGCAACCAGGCCTTCTCCGTGGCCATGATGTTCTGGGCCATGGAGAAGACCGGCTCGGCGAGCGTCGTCGGCCTGCTGATGACGTTCGCCGTCCTCCCCGGCGTCATCCTGTCGCCGTTCGGCGGGACCTTCGCGGACCGCTACTCGCGCATCCGCATCATCGTGGTCTGCGACTTCCTCGCCGGCTTCGCGATTCTCGGCATGGCGGCGGCCATGCACTTCTCGGACGCGCCGAAATTCATCCTCCCCCTCCTCTTCGGCGTCGCCGTGTTCGAGGGGATCGTGCGGTCGTTCTTCATGCCGGCGATCGCCTCGTCGATCCCCGATCTGGTGCCGCGCGAGCGCATCGCCGCCGCCAACTCGCTCAACCAGTTCTCGGTGCAGACCTGCCAGATCCTCGGCCAGGCGGTCGGCGGCGTGCTCTACCAGACGATCGGCGCCTGGAAGCTCTTCCTGTTCGACGGCATCACCTTCCTGTTCTCGGGCTTTACCGCGACGGGGATCGACGCTCCGCCGGCGCCGGTGCGCGAGAAGAAGGCGCAGGGCTGGAGCGAGTTGTGGCGCGAGTTCCTCGGCGAGACCAAGGAGGGGCTGCGCTACGTCTGGGACCGCCCCGGCCTGCGCAACTTCGTGGCCGTGGCGGCCTCGATCAACTTCTTCTCGATGCCGACGTTCGTGCTCTTCCCGTTCTACGTCGAGAAGTATCTGAACGCCGGGGCGGACTGGTACGGCTTCCTGCTCGCCGGCATCAGCGCCGGCTCGATTGCCGGCTTCCTGCTCGCCGGCGGCCTCAAGCTCAAGGGGGATGTCCGCGCCTGGACGGTGGTGGGTTGCCTGGTCGCCGGGCCGCTGCTGATCGGCGGCATGGGCTTCACGACCAACACCTATGTCGCCCTGGTACTGTCGTTCTTTGGCGGCGCCGCCTTCGGCATGATCAACATCTACGTCATGACGCTGCTTCAGACCTCCACCCCGCCCGAGCTGCGCGGCCGGGTGCTGGGCCTGCTGGGGACCCTCGGCGGCGCCCTGATGCCGATCGGCATGGCTCTCGGCGGCTGGCTGGGGGACCTCACCGACAAGAATGTGCCGCTGATCTTCGGCGTCTCCACCGCCCTTTCCGTCGTCTCGACGCTGATCCTCGCCACCCGTCCCGAGTGCCGGATGTTCCTCCGGCAGGATTGATCCGGAGCCGCGCCCGCCGTCTTCGCGGTGGGCGCGGTCTTCCCTGAGCGATGCCGATGCCCGAGAGTCCCGATTTCGCAACCCCCGACGCGGTCCCGGACGAGGGCGAGGTCTTCGTCGCCCCGGCCTCTTTCGCCCAGCAGCGCCTCTGGCTCCTGGACCGCATCCTCCCCGGTCTGCCGACCTACAACCTGCCGCTCGGCCTGCGGCTGTCCGGCGATCTCGACGCCGGCCGCCTCGGCCGCGCCCTGGAGGAGATGGTCGCCCGCCACGAGACGCTGCGCACCGCCATCGGGGTCGAGGACGACCTGCCGGTGCAGCTCATCGCCACCTGGGCCGACCTCGCGCTCCCCCAGGTAGACCTCGCCGGGCTGTCTTCGGAAGCCGCCGAGGGCGAGATGCGCCGTTGCCTCGGGGAGCAGGCGGC
>DATAHG010000376.1:0-4998 GCA_036263295.1 Thermoanaerobaculia bacterium
CTGATGGTCCTCCTGGTCCTCGGCTTCGTGCTCTACACCGCCCCCCTGCTGGAGGCGCGCGCCACCACTCTCTCGCCGCCGGCGCAGGCCGCCGCCTGGGTGCGGCGCGAGGTGCCGGCGGACGCCGTCCTGCTGGTCGACAAGGAGCTCGCGGCGCACGCCTCGTACCTCCTGCACGAGTACCGGCGGGCCCAGATCGGCGAGGGGCTGCAGCAGTTCGCCAAGCGCCGCGACGTGCCGGTCTATCTGCTCGCCGACGGCAAGAGCGGCTGGGGCGATGCCCAGACCTTCCGCTGGCCCGGCTGCGACCCTTATGGCAAGCTCACCCGCAATCTCTACCGGGTGGTGACGATCAGCCCGATCCCGCCCGACCGGCGCTACCGCACGATGCGCGGGGTCTATGACTACGAGCCCAACGCCCGCCTCGCGCAGTGGCGCTGGCTCGGCCCCGACGCGGCGCTGCGGATCTTCCCCGGCGACGCGGAACGCTCTGTCGCCCTCCGGCTGCGCCTGCCGGCGAACGCTCCGCTGCCGTCGGTGCGGGTGGCGGTCGCGCTGTCCGGCTCGTCCACCGCGGTCGAGATCCCGCGGGGAGAGCAGCGCCGGGTGGTGCTGCCGCTCTCTCCCGGCGACCGCGGCGGGGTGGTCGAGATCTCTCTGCGGTCCGACGCTTCGTTCATTCCCGCTCAGGTCAGACCGGGCCAGGATGCCCGCCGTCTGGCCGTCCAGCTCCTTTCCCTGGAGCAGATCCAATGACTTCGATCCTAGAGGTACGCCCCATGTCCGCCCTGCCGTCCGTTTCCGTCGTGATGCCCATGTTCAACGAGGAGGAGTCCATCGAGCACGCCCTCGAGTTTGTCGTCGCGGGGTTGGAGAGCTACGGTGGCGACTACGAGGTGGTCGTGGTGGACGACGCCTCGACCGACCGCTCGGCCGCGCTGGTGGAGCGCGCCGCGGCGGCCAACCCGCGCATCCGCATGGCCCGCCACGAGGTGAACCGCAAGCTCGGCGCCGCCCTGCGGACCGGTTTCGCGGCGGCCGCCAAGGATCTCGTGCTCTACATGGACGCCGACCTGCCGTTCGACCCGCACGAGATCGGCCGGGCGGTGCGCATTCTCCAGCTCACCCGCGCCGACGTGATCGCGGGCTACCGCTTCGACCGCACCGGCGAAGGGTTCAAGCGGACGGTCTACTCCTATTTCTACAACACCCTGATCGGCCTGCTGTTCGGCTGGCCGCACCGCGATATCAACTTCTCGTTCAAGCTGGTGCGCCGCGAGGTGCTGCGGGCGGTCGAGCTGCGCTCGGAGGGGTCGCTGATCGACGCCGAGATGATCGTCAAGGCGAAGAACCTGGGCTTTGTCATCCAGCAGCTCGGGGTGGACTACTTCCCGCGCAGCCGCGGCCAGTCCACCCTCTCTTCGCCGGGGGTGATCCTCAAGATCCTGCGCGAGCTGGTCTCGCTCTACCCCGAGATGCGGCACCCCCGGCGGCGGCGGTCGCACGCGGACGAGGGCTCGGAGGGCCCGGCGCCCGCGGAGCCTCTCCCCGCCGCCGTGAAGGCTGCCAGCCGTTGAGGCGGCTGGTCGTCACCGCGGACGACGCCGGTCTGCACCCGGGCATGACCCTCGGCGTGGCCCGCGCCTTCGACCGGGGCATCGTCACGGCGGCGAGCGTGGCCGCGGTCGGCCGCGCTTTCGACCACGCCGTCGAGGTCCTGAAAGTCCGCCCCGGGCTCGACGCCGGGGCGCATCTCACGCTGGTGGGCGAGCGCCCGCTCTCCCCGCCCTCCGAGATCCCCTCTCTGGTCGGCGGCGACGGCGCCTTCCTGCCCGGCTTTCCGGTCTTCGCCACGCATTACATGATGGGCCGCATCGCGCTCGACGAGGTGCGGCTCGAGCTGGGGCGCCAGGTCGAGCGTCTGCGCGACGCCGGTCTCGCGCTTGTCCACGCCAATTCCCACCAGCACCTGCACGCCCTGCCGGGCGTCTTCGAGATCGTCCTGGAGCTCGCCGCCGAGCACCGCATCCCCTGGGTGCGGGTGCCGCGGGCGGGCGGGGTGCTGCGCCGCCCTTCGGTGCGCGGCATCCAGCTCGCCGTGCTCGACGCCTTCGGCCGCAAGGCCGGCCGGCGGCTGGAGGCGGGGCGGCGCGAGCGGCCGCTGCCGCGCGGCATCCGCACGGCCGGCATCTTCGACGCCGGCCACCTCACCCCGGAGCGCCTGCACCAGAGCCTCGCCGGCGCCGAGGACATCGTCGAGCTGGTCTGCCACCCCGGGCTCGACGAGGCGGCCATCGCCGCCGAGTACGACTGGGGCTACGCCTGGGAAGAGGAGACCGCCGCCCTCTGCGACCCCGCCGCCGAAGCCGCCCTGGAGCGCTCCGGCTGTGAGCTGACCTCGTTTTCCCTGCTCTGAGCCCGGACGGCGGCTTGCCTCGCCGCCCCCCCTCCTCTACACTCATGCTCCAGTAGCATAAATCTCCTTTGAGAGGGGTCTGTCATGATGCGATTCCGATCCGGCCTGGTGTTCCTCCTGGCGGCGCTCTTCCTGCCGCCGCTCGCGCCGCCGCTGGCGGCGACGGTGCTCTCCCTCAACCCTCCTGTCGCGGTGGCCTCGCCGGGCTGCCTCGAGCTCTCCCCCGACGTGGCGGCCCTGCCCGGCGGCGGCTTCGTGGCGGTCTGGCAAGGCGGCACGGACCTGACCGGCACCGGGCAGATCCAGGGCCGGATCTTCGGCCGCGGCGACAACCCGCTCGGGGCGAGCTTCCGGGTGTCGAGCGGCCAGGGGGTGCAGCCCGCCGTGGCGGTGCGGCCGGACGGCCGTTTCCTCGTCGTCTGGCGCGACCGCACCGGCAGCGGGATCCGCGCCCGGGTGTTCGAGCCCACCGGCGCGCCGGCCGCCGCGGAGACCACGGTGGACGGCTTCGGCGCCGAGAGCACCAGGATGGACGTCGCGGCCCTGCCGGACGGCCGTTTCGCCGTCACCTGGAACGGCCAGGCTTCGATCAGCCTGGGCGTGGTCGACGCCGACGGCCAGTCGCGGCTCCCCTCGTTCGAGGCCGAAGGCTATGCCGGCTTCGAGGGGGTGGATCCCCGGGCTGAGAGCCCGGCCATCGCGGTCCAGCCGGACGGCGACCTGGTGCTGGTCTGGACGGTGCGCAACGCGAGCTTCTTCGAGTTCTGGGAGGTGGACGGCCTGATCCTGCCGTCCGCCACCTCCTCGGACAATGTCCGCCGGCTGCACTTCGACCTCGGCGGCAACCCCGGCAAGATCATGGAGGCCACGGTCGGCGTGGACGGCGCCGGCAACATCGTGGTGGCGTGGAAGGAAGACGCCCGCGGCCCGGCTCCCGCCCGCATCGCCGTGCAGCTCCTCGATCCGCTGGGGCAGCCCCGGCGCCCCGCCTTCCGGGCGGACGAGAACGCCCTCTGGGAGAGGGTCGGCGGCCCCACGCTGGCGGTGACCCCCGACGGCGCCTTCGCGGTGGCCTGGGACGCCCGGGTCAGCCCCGAGAACCTGAGCCCCCCCTTCCCCTCCAACCAGGTCTACACCCGCGTGTTCGACGCCGCCGGCAACGCCCTCGGCCTCACCCGGGTGATCGCCCCGGCCGACGGCACCTCGGGCCTCGACGGCATCGCCCCGGCGCTCGCCTGGGTGGAAGGGCGCGAGTTCGTGGTGGTCTGGCAGGAGGCTTTTCCGAACATCCCCGCGGCGGGCTGCTTCAGCGAGGGCATCGTCGCCCGCCGCTTCTTCACCGCCTGCCTGCCGGGCCCGAACCGGCTCTGCCTGGGCGACGGGCGCTTCCAGCTCGGCGTCACCTGGAACGCCCCGAACGCGGGGATCGGCACGGGGAAGGCCGTGACGCTCACCCGCGACACCGGCTACTTCTGGTTCTTCGGCCCGGAGAACGTCGAGCTGGTGGTCAAGGTGCTCGACGGCCGCACGGTCAACAATCACTTCTGGGTCTTCTACGGTTCGCTGAGCGATGTCGCCTGGAACCTGACCGTCAAGGACCTGGTGACCGGCGGGGAGCGTTTCTACGGCAATCCGCAGGGGCAGCTCGCGAGCCGCGGCGACACCCTGGCGCTGGCCGCTTCCTCGGCGGATACCGTGGAGGGGGCGGAGGGGGTCTCGGTGCAGACGTTCGACAGCTTCCGGCTCGACCGCGAGGCCCTGCCCGGCGGTCCGGCCGAGGCTCTCGTCCCCGCCGCCGGAGCCGCGGCGCCGGCCGGCGCGCCCGTCCTCACCCTCAACGACGACTTCCAGGTGGATGTTGCCTGGAAGGACCCCTTCAACGGCGGCTCGGGCATCGGCCAGGGCGTCCCCCTGACCGGCGACAGCGGCTATTTCTGGTTCTTCGATCCGAGCAACGTCGAGCTGGCGGTCAAGGTGCTCGACGGCCGGGCGGTCAACGGCAAGTACTGGGTGTTCTACGGCGCCCTCACCAACGTCGAGTACGACCTGCGCGTCCGCTTCGGCGGGAAGGAGAAGGTCTACCACAACCCGCCGTTCCAGTTCTTGAGCCGGGCGGACACCGCGGCCTTCGACGGCAACTGACTTGCTGTAAAAGCGTGAGATCGAATCAGGAGGGATTCCATGAGCACTCGCCGCCTCGCCGCAGCCCTGGCGCTCCTCGCCGCCTGTAGCTGGCCGCCGCTGGCCGCCTCGCCGCTCCCCCAGGGGGAGGTCTTCCGGATCGATGCGGCCGGGGACTGCCAGGAGCAGTCCCCCGACGCCGCCCCCCTGCCGGGCGGCGGCTTCGTCACCGTCTGGGCCGGCGGGTTCGACCCGGCCGATCCGGCGGTCACCCAGATCTACGCCCGGGTGACCGGGGCGGACGGCGCTCCGGCCGGTCCGGAGATCCGGGTCTCCGAGACCGGCCGGCTGCTCACGAGCCCGGCCGTGGCGGTCGGCGCGGACGGCCGCTTCCTGGTCACCTGGACCGATCTTTCGGCCGGCGTGCGCTCCCGCCTCTTCACCGCGGCCGGGGCGCCGGT
>DATAHG010000377.1:0-5805 GCA_036263295.1 Thermoanaerobaculia bacterium
CCCCGACTACAAGATGCTGGAGACCGGGCCGACGCCCCCCAGCACCCTGACCCGGGCACGCAAGATCGCCCTGGCGAACGGGCTGCGCTACGCCTACACCGGCAACGTTCACGACGAGACCGGCGCCAGCACCTACTGCCATGGCTGCGGGGCCAAGGTGATCGGCCGCGACTGGTATGTCCTGACCGAGTGGAATCTGACTCCCGAGGGGGCGTGCAAGGCGTGCGGCACGGCCTGCGCCGGCCGCTTCGCCGCCTCCTCCCCCGGCGCCTGGGGGGCTCGCCGGCTGCCGGTCCGGCTGCGGGACTTCTCGTCGGCGGCATGACCCCCTCCCCGACCCCAGGGCAGCTTCGGATGAATCCGACTTCAAGCTTGCGGAAGGCGAATGACCGCGCCGGCATGCCGGCTCATCCATCCGGCCCCTCGTGACCTTTGTCGGGGAGGGCAGGCACCCTGCCCAGGATGCCGGAAGCCCTTGCCGGAGCCCCGGCAGCCTTCTCCCAGCACGCGAGAAGGGATGTGGGGAGTCCGGAAGCGTTGTTTTGAGTCAAAAATCCTTTCGCGGGGGACTCGGCAGAGCTCTTCCGTGGCATAGCTCTGTTGATTTGCATCAAAAAACCCCTGCTCAGAAGCTGGCGTAAGTTGATCTGCAGCAGAAGAATCTTTTCCGGCAGCCGGCAAAGCCTTCGCGATGGCTCAGGAAGGCTGTTTTGCAGCAAAACAGACCTGCCGGCTCCCTGGGCAGAGTTGCCCTGATGCAAATGAACAATACTCTGCATCAGAAGAACTCTTCCGGGCTCCAGGAGGGATTGTTTTGATGCAAAGGATCGGCGGGGGCGGGGATGCGATTCCGGCTCGCCCCCTCCTGTCCGGATCTTCGGGTCTCTACTTCTTCGCCGCCGCCTCGGCTTCCTGCTCCTTGGCGGCGGTCGTCCAGATCTCGATCTCTTCCGGCGTCATGTTGCCGACCGGCTCCAGCCGGGCGTCGCGGAAGCCCCAGCGCTCCAGATCCACGAGGTACTGGGAGCGGGAGAGGATCGTGCCCTGGCAGAGCTTGCGCTCGGCGCCGCGGGCCGGCTGGCCGAGCTCGCTCAGCAGCTTCTTCTGAAGACCCTCCATGACCCGCGCCGGGATGCGGTGGCGCTCGCCGGGGTAGATGTAGCCGAACAGCGTGAGGTGGACGAAGAGCACCCGCCAGTCGTCCCCGAAACGCTCCAGCATGCGGTCCCAGTCGAGGTCCTCGGCGAGACAGCGCAGGAGGTGGGCGACGTCCGCCCCGTCGTAGCGCTCGCGTTCCATGATGAAGGACTTCGACCAGATCATCTCCTCGGCCGGGCAGAGCTGGACCTGGATGCCCAGCACCTCCTCCTCCACGGCGTTCTGGAACCAGCGGCCGTCCACCCGGGCGACGCCGTTGCCGGAGCTGAAGATCACGTCCACGAAGTCGTCGCCGTGGAACGCCTTCCCGAGCCAATGCGGGAAATTGCGCTCGATCCGGCTGCCGCTCTTCTCCAGGAGGTCCAGCACCCGGTCGAAGTCGCGGGGGTGGACGAAGATGTCGAAGTCCTTGGTGTGGCGCGCGATCCCCGTGTAGCGGGCGAAGGCGTAGGCCCCGCCGACCAGGAAGGGGACCTCGTTTTCCTGCAGGGTCCGCATGGTGCGGCAATAGAAGTCGCGGGCCTCCTGGCTCAGCTCGGCGGACGGGTTGCTCGATTCGCTTTCCATGATGTTTTCGCTCCGGTGTCGCGCCTGGTTCACTCCCGTGGCGGAGGGGAGCCAGAGCAAAAGGTGTACCAGGGACGCGCCCCTTCTGGCATGCAACTTGCCAAAACCGGAGACTGAGAGCAGGAGACTGAGAGCAGAGGAGGGGTGATGTCCAAGAAAGAAGGAACGGTCCGGATCGGCGCCCTGGCCGATCTCCACTACACCAAGTCTTCGGAAACCTCTTACCGGGACCTGCTGGTCCAGGCCGCCCGGGAGTGCGACGTCCTGCTCCTGTGCGGCGATCTCACCGACCACGGCCTGCCCGAGGAGGCCAAGGGGCTCTCCCGCGAGGTCCAGTCGGCGGTCGGCGTGCCGGTGATCGCGGTGCTCGGCAACCACGACTTCGAGGGGGGCCAGCAGGAGGACCTCAAAAAGATCTTCGGCGACGGCGGCATTCGCGTGCTGGACGGCGACGCCCACGAGGTCGAAGGGGTCGGTTTCGCCGGGGTCAAGGGGTTTGCCGGCGGCTTCGGCAAGCGCGCCCTGGGGCCCTGGGGGGAGGACATCATCAAGCGCTTCGTCCACGAGGCGGTCGAGGAGGCGCTGCGGCTGGAGTCGGCCCTCGCCCGGCTGCGTCGGGTGCCGCGCGTCGCCGTCCTCCACTACTCGCCGATCCAGGAGACCGTCGAGGGAGAACCGCTGGAGATCTTCCCCTTCCTCGGCTCCAGCCGCCTGGAGGAGCCGATCAACCGCTACCGTTGCGAGGTGGTCTTCCACGGCCACGCCCACCGCGGCCAGCCCGAGGGCAAGACCTCCACCGGCGTGCCGGTCTACAACGTCAGCATCCAGCTCCTGCGCCAGTCGTACCCGGAGCGCCCGCCGTTCCGGATCTTCGAGGTCCCGGCCGGGACCCCCGTCACCCCCGAGGCCGAGCCGGTCACGGCCGGCCGGTCCTGACAATCGAGGAGGAATCCGCCATGCCTACCGCCTGGAGCAACAAGGACGAGCGCAAGTACGAGCACATCAAGGACAGCGAGGAGGGGCGCGGCGTGCCCGAGAAGCGCGCCGAGGAGATCGCCGCGCGCACCGTCAACAAGGGGCGCCGCCTGGAGGGGCGCACCCCCAACAAGCGCACCCAGGGGACCGGCAACCCCACCCGCGCCCTCGCCGAGCACACCGTGGACGAGCTGCGCAACCGGGCCCGCGAGCTCAAGATCGAGGGGCGCAGCAAAATGAAAAAGCAGGATCTGGTCCGCGCCATCCAGAGAAAGTCCTGAGGATAGTTTTTCGCGGATAAGCTTTATAATGAACGCCGAACCTCCACAGGGAGCAAGTCGCAATCGTAGTCCGCACAACTCCGGTCCAAGAGGGGCCCGTGACAGCAAGAGGGAAACGCCGGGCCGGTCTGCGCCATCTTCCGGCCTTGCGGCTGGCCGCGGAGCACGGCGTGACCCGGGCATTGGCCGAGGCGGACGACTTCGAGGCGGCGACTCCGCGCATCCTGGAGAGCCTGTGTAGCGCCTTCGGCTGGGAGCTCGGCGGGATCTGGCAGGTGGACGCCGACCAGGAGGCGCTCTGGTGCATCCGGGTCTGGTGGGAGTCGCCGCCTCTGGAGCCGCTCGCCGAGGCCCTGCTGGAGACCCGGCTGGAGCCGGGGGCGGGCCTGCCCGGCCGGGTCTGGGCGACCCGCACGGCGGCGTGGACCGGCGACGTCCTGGCCGAGCCGGGGCCGGCCTGGATCCACCGGATGATGGGCCATCTGGAGCTGCGCAAGGCGCTCGCCTTTCCCATCCTGATCGAGCACGAGATCTGGGGCGTGATGGCCTTCGCCGCCCGCGACCCCGACGAGCCGGACGAGGCCCTCCTCGGCACCATGGGCTCGATCGCCAGCGTGATCGGGCAGTTCCTCAAGCGCGAGCGGGCCGAGGCGGCGCTGCGCGAGAGCGAGGAGCGCCTGCGCCTGGCCCTCGAAGCCGGGCGGATGGGGAGCTGGGAGTGGAACCTGCTGAGCGGCAAGGTGCAGGGCTCGGCGAGCTTCGCCCGCCTGCACGGCCGCGACCTGGGACCCTTCCTCTCCACCATCGAGGGCTACGGGGAGGAGATCCATCCCGAGGACCGCGAGCGGCTGTTGCGCGCCTTTTCCGAGGCGGCGGAGAGCCGCGGCGAGCTGCACCTCGAATACCGGGTCCTGCGGCCGGATGGCGCCTTGCGCTGGCTGGAAAGCCGCGGCGAGCTGCAGGTGGACCCGGCCGGCCGTCCGCTGCGCCTGGTCGGGGTCGCCGCCGACGTGACCGGCCGCAAGCGGGCCGAGCGCGAGGCGGTCGAGGCCCTCCAGGCCCGCGACCAGGTCCTCGCCGTGGTGTCGCACGACCTGCGCAACCTGCTGGGGCCGATCCAGGCCGGAGCGGCGCTGATGCAGGAGGGCGCCCCGGCCGGCGCGCCGCAACACCGCCACCTCGAACGGATCCAGCGCTCGGCGGCCCAGATGGAGCGGCTGATCCAGGACCTCCTGGACGTGGCCCGCGCCGAGGCCGGCCGCCTGACGCTGGAGCGCCGCCCTCTCGACCCCGCCTTTCTTCTGGCCGAGGTGGCCGAGATCCACCGGCCCCTCGCGGCGCAGCGCCGGATCCGCCTAGAAGCGTCCGCCGGGGAGGACCTGCCGCCGGTCGCGGGAGACCCGGGCCGGCTCCTCCAGGTGCTCGGCAACCTGGTGGGGAACGCCTGCAAATTCACCCCCGAGGGCGGCGCCGTGACCCTGGGCGCCGAGGCGGCCGGCGCCGGCGAGGTCCGGTTCTCGGTCGCCGACACCGGACCGGGCATTCCGGAGAGCGACCGCCCGCACCTGTTCGAGGCGTTCTGGCAGTCCGCCCGGCATGCCTCCGGGGGCGCCGCCGGTTCCGGGGGCGCCGGGCTGGGCCTGTCGATCACCAAGCGGCTGGTCGAGGCGCACGGCGGCCGGCTCTGGGTGGAGAGCGCCGCCGGCACCGGCAGCGTCTTCTCGTTCACCCTGCCGGTCTGGGGGCACCCCGGCGGGAGTGATACGATCGGCGGCGATGAAGAGCAGTGAAGGATTCGTGTTCGTCCGCCCCGGGCTCCACCTCTACTACCGCGTCCTCGGCGAGGGTCCGGAGACCCTCCTCATCCCGAACGCCAATTGGCTGGGAGAGGTGCTGCAGCCGCTGGCCGAGACGCCGGAGGGGGCGGAGGCGCTGGAAGGGCGGCGGCTGATCCTCTACGACCCCCGCAGCCGCGGGCGGTCGAGCACGGTCACCGACCGGCGCTATCTCAGCCTGGAAGAAGACGTCAGCGACCTGGAGGCGGTGCGGCGCTACTTCGGCCTCGACCGCATGGCCCTGCTGGGGCCGTCCTACCACGCCGCCATCACCGCCGCCTACGCGATCGAGAACCCGGCGCGGGTCGAGCGCATGCTGCTGGTCTGCCCGATCACCCCGCACATCCCGGGCGAGTGGGCGCAGGAGATCCCCGACTCCGAGGTGCTGATCTACCCGCCGGGCATCCCGCGCCTCGACGAGATGCGCGAGGAGGGGGTGGACCAGGACGATCCGGTCGCCTTCTGCCGCGCCTGGTTCAACTATTTCCTGCTGCCGGCCCAGATGGGCGAGCCGTCGGCCGCCATCCGCTTCCCGCTCGACGACGTCTGCTCCTTCCCCAACGAGTGGCCGCAGCACGCCGTGCGCATCTACTTCGACCACATCATCCCGAAGATGGGGGACTGGGACTTCCGCCCACAGCTCGCGGCCCTCGACTTCCCCCTCCTGGTAATCCAGGGGACCGACGACCTGGTGCCGCTGGAGGCCTCCCGCGAGTGGGTGGCCCACGCCGCCGACGCCCGCTTCCTGCCGATCGAGGGGGCCGGTCACCACCCCTATCTGGAGCGTCCCCAGGAGTTCTTCGCCGCCGCCCAGAGCTTCCTCAGGGGGCAGTGGCCGCAAGGCGCCGAGACCGTCCGGCACGCCGTCGCCTGACCACCCCCGGCAGGGTCGCCGCGGCCCACCCCAGCCCAAGCGCCGCAGCGCTCCCCAGGAACAGACCGTTGACCTCGCCGGCCAGCCGGACGAGCAGCCCGAGCGCCACGGCCGC
>DATAHG010000378.1:0-2863 GCA_036263295.1 Thermoanaerobaculia bacterium
CTGGAGGTGGATCCCCAAAGCCGCCTGCTGCGGATCCGCTACGACCGTTTCCACGAGGTGGTGGCGGCCATGCTCAAGGAGGTCCTGGCCCTGCAGTACGAGGGGGACAAGGCCGCCTCCGACCGCTTCATCGAGCGCTACACGGCCTGGAAGCCGGACCTTCACGAGGTCCTGGCCGAGAAGATCCGGCAGAACGAGACCTACCGCTACCGGCTGATGCGGTACGCGGCGCTCGGGCAGTAGGCGGGCTCCACCGTCCGGGGGTGAAACCCCGGCCTACAAGGGCATCGCCCCTGCCGGGGCGAGTTGCCAACGTTGGAATACACCCGCCCCGGAGGGGCGAAGCAAATGTAGGCCGGGGTTTCAACCCCGGCTCAGGTTCTCACGGCGGGCTGAGGGCTCCCACCTCCAGGGGCGCCGCCTGGGCCAGCGGCGAGGCCTCGAAGCGCTCCAGGAGATCCTCGGGGTCCTCATAGATCGCGATCGCTCCGGCCAGCTCCTCGTTCGTGGCGCCGCCGCAGCGCAAGGCGATCGTCCCCACTCCCGCCTTGGCCGCCGCCTCGATGTCGAAGCGGGTGTCGCCCAGGAGCACCGTCTCTTCGGCCGGAAGGCCGAGGCGCCGCAGGGCGGCGTGGATGATGTCGGGATCGGGCTTGGAATTCTCGGCGTCGTCGGCCGTGGTCTGCTGGGGGATCAGGTCCCGCACCTGGGCGATCTCCAGCAGGGGATCGACCTCCTGGTCGGGCGCCGAGGTCGCCACCACCACCTGGAAGCCGCTCTTCTGGAGGAAGGAGATCAGCTCGCGGGTCCCCGGGAAGGGGCGGATGGTGGGGAGCAGCTCGCGGAAGATCTCCCCCCGGCGCTCGCTGATCTTCTTGCCCTCCTCGCTCTCCTTGTCGAGACCGACCGCGGTCGGCAGGAGGTTGTCGCCGCCCATGCCCATCAGCGGGCGGATCTTCTCGAACGAGACGTCGTAGCCGTTCTCCCGCAGGGCGCGGACCCAGGCGTCGGCGTGGGTGTCGTTGCTGTCCACGAGGGTGCCGTCGACATCGAGGAGGATGCCGCGGTAGCGGCTGGAGAGGGTGGTTTCCTGTTCTTCCATGGCTTGCTCAAGGAGCAAGCCCCGTACCAGCCCAATCCCGGGGGCGAAGAAAGACCTCGTAGAGCCGCGCCTCGGGGGTGCCCGGCTCCGGTTGCCAGTTGTAGCGCCATTTGACCAGCGGCGGCAGCGACATCAGGATCGACTCGGTCCGCCCGCCGGTCTGGAGCCCGAACAGGGTGCCGCGGTCATGGACCAGGTTGAACTCCACGTAGCGGCCGCGCCGGTAGAGCTGGAAGTCGCGCTCGCGCTCGCCGTACGGGGTATCGCGGCGGCGCTCGACGATCGGGAGGTAGGCGGGCAGGAGATGGTCGCCGACGCTGCGCTGGAACGCGAAGGAGGTCTCGAAGCCCTGCTCGTTCACGTCGTCGAAGAAGATCCCGCCGATCCCGCGCGGCTCGCCGCGGTGCTTGAGGAAGAAGTACCGGTCGCACTCCTGCTTGTAGCGCGGGTAGACCTCCGGACCGAACGGCTCGCAGGCCGCCCTGGCGGTCCGGTGGAAGTGGATCGCATCCTCCTCGAAGCCGTAGTAGGGAGTCAGGTCGAACCCGCCGCCGAACCACCAGACGTCCTCGTGCCCCGGCTTCTCCGCCCGGAAGAAGCGGACGTTCATGTGGGTGGTCGGGATGTAGGGATTGCGCGGGTGGAAGACCAGGGAGACCCCGAGCGCCTCGAACGAGCGGCCGGCCAGCTCCGGCCGGTGCGCAGTCGCCGCCGCCGGCATCCCGGCGCCGAACACATGCGAGAACCCGACGCCGGCCTGCTCGAACACCGCCCCCTCGGACATCACCCGGGAGCGGCCCCCGCCCCCCTCGGGACGTTCCCAGAGGTCCTCCTGGAACTTCGCCGCCCCATCGACCTCTTCGATGGCGGCACAGATGCGGTCCTGCAGGCCGAGCAGATAGGCGCGGACGGATTCGGAAGGGTTCGGGCTCATGATGGGGATTCTAGCGAACGGCCGGAGCCGGCGCCTCTCCGGGCAAGCTTCTGAACGGCGCGGTAAGGTTCTGAAAACCGCGGCAACCTTCTGAACGCCGGGACAAGCTTCTGAAAACCGCGGCAAGGTTGGAGCGGAAATTCCAAGCTTACCTGGCCGCCGGGCAAGCTTCTTCCACCCCACTCCAAAACACTCGCGAGTTTTTTTGACTGGGGTCAAAAAAAGTGGCAAATTTTCCCCATGGCAGAGCGCCGCTATCTCCTCCCCCAGGTCCAGCAGGACCTCTCCCGCAAGATGGTCTTCGTCGCGGGCCCCCGCCAGGTCGGCAAGACGACCCTGGCTCTCAGCCTGCCCGGAGCCGAGGGAGGCTACCAGAAGCACTACGACTGGACCCTGGTAGGTGAATCCGGTCCCCGCTTCGAAGGACTACGTCACCCCGGAGGGGATTCGGGTCTGCCCGGCGGGGGTGCTGCTGGGGAGCTTGATGTGACAAACTCGTCACTGCGAATTACAAAGGAGGACAGGTGAAGAAGATTCATCGGATGAAGATTTCCCGAGAGACCCTGCGCCATCTCGACGACATCTCCGCCGTTCGCATCGCGGGAGGCGCCACGGATGAGACTTGCAGCAACTGCGGTATCTGTCGCACGGACCCCTGTTGCTCGGACCCCTGCGACGCGGCCTCTATCTGATCGGCAAGCTTCAGAATGGGGACTCCGGCTTTCAGCCGGCGATTGATTTCATGGGCCGGCAAGATGCCGGCGCTCCCAGCCGCGTCTTCTTGCTGCGGCGCTCCTGGAATCAATCCACGCGGATTGGAAACAGCT
>DATAHG010000379.1:0-5883 GCA_036263295.1 Thermoanaerobaculia bacterium
GAAGGCGTGGACTTCTTCGCGACGCCGCTCAACGCCGTCTTCACCCGCACGGTGGCCGACCCGAAGTGGGGCCTCAAGCTGACCGGCAAGGAGGGCAAGAACGCCATCGGCGTCTTCGTGGCCGACGACACCGAGGACGGCAACACGATCATCGTGCCGGCCAACCAGGTGTCGAGCTTCGCCTTCCTCGAGGGCTCGGTCCAGAACAGCGTGCTGCGCTACCGCCGCGACGTCGGCTCGGGCTCGACCGCCGGCTCGACCCTCGGAGTCCTTTACACCGGGCGCGAGGGGGAAGGGGACTACTCCAACCAGGTCTACGGTCTCGACACCTTTCTCCGCCTGGGCACCAACGACACGATCCGCGCCCAGTACCTGGCTTCGGACACCCGCTACCCGCGGGAGATCGCGCTCGCCGCCGGCCAGAGCCTCGACACCTTCGATGGCTACGGCCTGCTGGTCGACTATGACCATCCGGGGCGCGACTGGGGGTGGTCGGTGAACTACCGCGACCTCGACCCCGGCTTTCGCGCCGACAGCGGCTTCATCCCCCGGGTCGACATCCGCCAGGCCGAGGGGTTCGCGGAGCGCCACATCTACGGCGGCGACGGCGACCGCTTCAGCCAGATCAACCTCGGCCTCTACAGCCGCCGCGTCGAGGACCACACCGGCCGCCTCACCGACGAGGTCGTGGACCTGTACGGCAACATCGCGGGGCCGCTCCAGTCCTTCCTCGAAATCTCGGTCGAAAGCGACCGGATCTTCTTCGGCAACACGCTCTACGACGACCTCCGCAACGTCGAGGCGGTGTTCAACATCCAGCCGAGCGGCGTGGCCTATCTTTCGCTCTATACCAAGGTCGGCGAGACGGTGGATTTCGAACGCAACGAGGTCGCCGACATCGTGGAGGTGCGCCCCTCGGCCGAGCTCAAGCTGGGGCGCCACGTGAACGCCAGGATCGACCACTCCCTGCGCCGCCTCGACGCCGACGACGGCCGGGTGGAGGCCAACCTGTCGCAGCTCCGGCTGATCTACAACTTCAACGTCCGCATGTTCGTGCGCGGCATCTTCCAGTACCTCGACCTCGCGCCGCAGCAGAGCGCCGAGCACCTCTTCACCCAGCTCCTGTTCTCCTACAAGCTCAATCCGCAGACCGTCCTCTTCCTCGGCTATTCGGACGACCGCGACAGCTTCCAGGAGGGGTTCCGCAACGTCAATCTCGGCCAGACCGACCGCTCGTTCTTCTTCAAGGTCGGCTACGCTTGGGTGCTGTGAACGACAGATATCCTTTAGAACCCTCGACCGCCGAGATGCGGTTCCTCATGGAGGCCGCGCTGGAGCGCGTCCTCCGCCACATCGAGACCCTGCCCGGGCAGCCGGCCGACGGCTCCGCGGGCGGAGTCGAGCTGGCCCACCTTCTGGCCGAGCCCCTGCCGCGGGAGGGGACGGCCTTTCCCGACCTGCTCGACCTGCTGTTCGAGCGGGCGGTGCCGAAGAGCTTCAACACCGCCGGGCCGGGCTACCTCGCCTACATCCCGGGCGGCGGCCTGTTCCACGCCGCGGTGGCGGATCTCATCGCCGACACGGTCAACCGCTACACCGGCGTCTTCGCCGCCGCGCCGGCCCTCGCCCAGCTCGAGATCAACGTGATCGGCTGGCTGTGCGAGCTGGCGGGATATCCGGCGGGAGCCGGGGGCCTCCTCACCAGCGGCGGCTCGCTCGCCAACTTCACGGCCCTGACCACGGCGCGGCGTGAGCGCCTGCCGGAGAACTTCCTGACCGGCACGATCTACCTGTCGGACCAGACCCACCACTGCGTCGAGAAGAGCGCCCTGCTCGCCGGCTTCCCGGCCGCCAACGTGCGCCAGATCCCGACCGACGCGGCGTTCCGCATCCGGCTCGACCTGCTGGAAGAGCAGATCGAGGCGGACCGCCAGGAGGGGCTCACCCCCTTCTTCCTGGTCGGCAACGCCGGCACCACCAACTCGGGCGCCGTGGACCCTCTGGACCGCCTCGCCGAGATCGCCGCCCGGTACCGGCTCTGGTTTCACGTGGACGGCGCCTACGGCGGCGCCTTCGTGCTGACCGCGGAGGGGCGGCGGATCCTGGCGGGGATCGAGAAGTCGGACTCGCTGGTCCTCGACCCCCACAAGGGCTTCTTCCTCCCCTACGGCACCGGGGCGCTGCTGATCCGCGATGCTCCGGCCCTGCGGCGGGCGCACAGCGTGGCGGCGGACTACATGCCGCCGCTCCAGGACGAGCCGCTGGACTTCTCGGAGACCTCGCCGGAGCTGTCGCGGCCGTTCCGCGGGCTGCGTCTCTGGCTGCCGCTCAAGATGATGGGAGTCGGGCCGTTCCGGGAGGCCCTGGAGGAGAAGATGGAGCTGGCCCGCTGGGCGGCGGCCGAGCTGCGCCAAATCGAGGGGGTCGAGCTGCTCTCCGAGCCCGAGCTGTCGCTGTTCGCCTTCCGCTACAACCCGCCCGGACAGGATCTGGACGTCGAAGGCCTCAACCGCCTGAATCGGGACTGGCTCGCCCGCACCAACGCCCGCCAGCGCGTCCACCTGACCGGCACCATGCTCGGGGAGCGCTACGCCTTGCGCATCTGCGTGCTGTCCTTCCGCACCCACCGCGACCGCATGGAGATGGCCGTGGAAGACCTGCGGCTGGCCCTGGAGGAGATCCAGGGCCAGCGTTGACCGGGCCGGAGAATCAGGCGATTGATCAGGCGATCGAGACGCCGGCCATCAGCCAGAGCAGGATGGCCTTCTGGACGTGCAGGCGGTTCTCCGCCTCATCGAAGATGCGGCTCTGGGGGCCGTCGCAGACCTCGGCGGAGACCTCCTCGCCGCGGTGCGCGGGCAGGCAGTGCAGGAAGACGGCCTCTTCCTTGGCGAGCGACATCAGGGCGCCGTCCACCGTGAAGCCGGCGAAGTCGCGCAGGCGCTTCTGCGCCTCCTCCTCCTGCCCCATCGAGGCCCAGACGTCGGTGTAGACGCACGAGGCGCCGCGCACGGCCTCCTTCGGGTCGGTGGTCAGCTCCAGCTTCGTGCCGGCCGCGGCGGCGTCCTGCCGGCCGAGCTCCTGGTACTCCGGCTTGATCTCGTAGCCGGCCGGCGAGGCGATGGCGATGTCCATGCCCACCTTGGCGGCGCCGAACATCAGCGAGGTCACCATGTTGTTGCCGTCGCCGACGTAGGCGATCTTGCGGCCGCGCAGGCCGTCGAAGCCGAAGATCTCGCCGAGCGTGAAGTAGTCCACCAGGGCCTGGCAGGGGTGGAGCTCGTCGGTCAGGCCGTTGATCACCGGCACGGTGCCGTAGCGCGCCAGATCGATCACGGTCTGGTGGGCGAAGGTGCGGGCCATGATGCCGTCGACGTAGCGCGACAGGACCTGGGCGGTATCCGAGATCGGCTCGCCGCGGCCGATCTGGATGTCGCGGCTCGACAGGAAGAGGGCGTGACCGCCCATCTGCACCATGCCGACCTCGAAGCTCACGCGGGTGCGGGTCGAGGACTTCTCGAAGATCATCGCCAGGCTCTTGCGCTCCAGGGCCGTGGCGTACTTCCCGGGGTTCGCCTTCACGTCGGCCGAGAGCCGGAACAGGCCGGCGACCTCGGCGGCGGAGAGGTCGTGGATCGAGATCAGGTGACGGGGCATCGAATCTCCTTGGATCAAAAGAAAAGCCTAGAGAGGGTCCCTCTCCAGGGGCATGGTCATGCAACGCGGGCCGCCGCGGGCGCGCGACAGCTCGTTGGAAAGCAGGGTGACCACCGCCGGCCGGCCGTCGAGCAGGTCGTGCTTCCCCGCCACCACCTCCTCCTCGGGGAGGACGCGCCAGCCGCGGTCGGCCAGCGCCTCGATGGTCTTGTGGTTGCGCCGGTAGAGCACGATCAGGCCGGGCGCCAGGGCGAAGGCGTTGGCGCCGTCGGTCCACTGCTCGCGCTGCTGGTAGATCGGCTCGGCCGAGCCGCCGCACGGCACGATGTCGAGGTCGAGGCCGATGTCGGAGAGGGCCCGCATCAGCGACAGGCGGACGGTGAAGGTCAGCTCCTTGGCCGTCAGGTCCACGGAATAGATGTGGGCCGACTCGGGGCCGCCCGGCTCGATCACCGGCAGGTAAGCCAGGCAGAGGTTGCGGTCGATCAGAGTGAAGACCGTGTCGAGGTGCATGTAGGAGCGCTTGTGCGGCATCTCGACCACGATCAGGTGACGGAACGGGCTCTCGGCCCGCAGGTACTCGGCGAGCACCTCGACGCCGCGCCGGTTGGTGCGCTCCGACAGTCCCACCATGACGGTCTCCGGCGACAGGACCAGCACGTCTCCCCCCTCCAGGGTCGGATAGGGGAAATGCGGGTCGTGCTGCGGCGCCCCGGTCGGCGGCACGTCGATCTCGAACAACGCGGTGCGGTCGGAGATCGCCGGGTGGTGGTCGAACAGGGAGCGGGCGAGCAGGGGCTCGCGCTCGCGCGCGTCGGTCGCCATCGAAGAGATCACCACCTGGCTGCCGATCACCACCTGCGGGTCGCGCTGGAAGAAGTAGTTCGGCACCGGGTAGAGGCCGAAGAACTGCTGGCGGCCGGCGTCGGAGATCCCCGGCACCAGGCGGACCCCCTCGATGAGAGAGGCGGCCAGCTCGGCCGGCGGCAGGTCGCGCAGGCGCTCGATCAGGTCCGGCGCCACGCCGTACTCCCCCTCCAGCTCGGCGATCAGCTTGCCGCGCGGCTCCGCCTTCTCCAGCACATCCTTCAGAAGGTCCTGGGAGTCGAAGACCTCGACCCCGGCCTGCTGGAGGACCTGGCAGAACATCTGGTGCTCCCCCCGGGCCTCGTCGCCGTCGAGAATGTCGTCGAACAGGAGGCTCTCCATCATGGAGGGGACCATCCAATCGATCTCGCGGCCGGGCTGATGGACGAGGACGCGCCGCAGGCGTCCGATTTCAGAATCGACTTTGATGGGCATGCAGGACTCTCTGAATCAGAAGTTGCTCGGTCGGATCAGGACCGAAGGACTGGGGCCCCGGCGGGCGCGGCGGCGGATTCTACCATTCTCGCAACCGGTCCGGGATTGCTACAATCGCCCCGACATGCTACCCGACACTCCCCAGAACCCCCTTTATGAAAGGTACGCCTCGCCCCAGATGGCGAGGCTTTTTTCCGCCCGCCACCGCTTCGAGCAGTGGCGCCGGCTGTGGATCGCGCTCGCCGAGTGCCAGCGCGAGCTCGGTCTGCCGATCACCGAGGAGCAGATCGCGGCCCTGCGCGGCCGCGCCGGCGACCTCGACCTCGACCGCGTGGCGGAGCTGGAGCGCCGCACCCGGCACGACGTGGTGGCCCACCTGCGCCACTTCGCCGAGCAGGCCGACGAGATCCACCCCGGAGCCGGCGGCATCCTCCACCTCGGCGCGACCAGCGCCTTCATCACCGACAACACCGACATCCTGCTGATGCGGGAGGCGCTGGAGCTGCTGGCCGGCCGTCTCGCGGCGGCGATCCAGGGCCTGGCGGCCTTCGCGCGCCGCCACCGCGCCCTCCCCACCCTGGCCTACACCCACCTGCAGCCCGCCCAGCTCACCACGGTCGGCAAGCGAGCCTGTCTGTGGATCCAGGATTTTCTGATGGACCTCGCCGAGGTGCGCCACCGCCTGGCCGAGCTGCGCTGCCGCGGCGTCAAGGGGACCACCGGCACCCAGGCGAGCTTCCTGACCCTGTTCGACGGCGACCACGCCAAGGTGCGCGAGCTCGACCGCCTTCTCGCCCGGCGCATCGGCTTCGCGGAGAGCTTCCCGGTGACCGGCCAGACCTACCCGCGCAAGCAGGACAGCCAGGTGCTCGCCGTGCTTTCCGGCATCGCCGAGACCTGCCACAAGCTCGGCACCGACCTGCG
>DATAHG010000380.1:0-1740 GCA_036263295.1 Thermoanaerobaculia bacterium
ATCCGGCCGCCGTGGAGGGTCACGATGCGGTGGGCCAGGGCGAGCCCCAGACCGACCCCGCCCCGCCGGCTGGTCGCGAACGGGTGGAACAGCCGCTCCCGGATCTCCGGGGGCAGCCCGGGGCCGCGGTCCTCGATCGCCAACTCGACTCCCTCCGGCGTGTGCGTCAGGCCAACGTCGATCGGACCTGGCTGCCCGGCCTCCCGTTCGGCCTGCACGGCGTTGTGGACGAGGTTGCGGAGGGCCCTCTCCAGGAGCTGGGCGTCCCCCCGCAGATGAGCGTCCTCCGCGGTCCCCGAGACCCGGACCGGGAAGCCCCCGAGCGCCGGGTCGGCCGCCACCCGCGGCAGGAGGCGGCCTAGGGAGATCTCCTGGATCCGCGCCGAGCCGGGCCGGGCAAAGGCCAGGAAGTCGTCGAGCACCCGCTCCAGGTGGTCGGCCTCGTGGCGGATCTCGGAGAGGAAATCGGCCACCGATTCCTCGTCCGGCCGCCGTTCGATCAGGGTGAGGTAGCCCCGCAGGGTCGCCAGGCTGTTGCGCAGCTCGTGGGCCACGCCCCCAGCCATCTCGGCGAGACGGGCCAGGCTCTCGGCGAGGCGGCTCTCCTCGGCCTCGCGGAGCACCTCGGTCAGGTCGGCGAACAGCACCAGGTAGCCGCGGATCCCGCCGGCGTCGCGGCGGAGCGGGTGGACGGTCACCCCGACCGTCAGCGTGCCCCCGCCGGAGCGCACCGTGTGCTCCTGGCGCTGCACCGAGGCCCCCTCCGCCACCGCCGTGCCGAGGACCTCCAGCAGCTCCGGCTGGCCGGTCAGGACTTCGGCCAGCGGCGCCCCGGGTTCGGGAGGCTGGACGCCCAGCAGGGCCGCGCCGACCGCGTTGAGGGCCAGCACCCGCCCCTCGCGGTCAAGCAGCAGCAGGCCGCTCTGGAGGCTCGCCGAGAGGGTCCTTTCGAGCGCCTCGATGTCCTCCTCGGGGGTGCGGGCCGCCTCGCGGGTCGCCAGGGCGCCGAGGGCGCGCTCGAAGGTCGAGAGCAGCATCTCGATCTCGTCCCCGTCCCCGCCGGGCTCCAGCTCCCCCATCTCCCGGGCTCGCGCCAGCAGGGTCTCGTAGGGGGCGAGCAGATGGCGCAGGAAGACCAGGACGAGCAGGACGAGAGCGCTGTTGATGGCGAGCACCACCAGAGTGAGGATCTGGACAGAGCGGCTCTGGCGTCCGAGCACCTCGGCCGGGAGATCGACCCGCACGTAGCGCCGCCCCGCCGGGCTGCCCAGCGGGGCGAAGCCCGCCACCGTGTCGGGCAACCGGTCGTCCGGCCCCACGCCCAGGGGCCCCTCCAGGGGCTCGCCGGCCACCGGCCCGAGCGGATCCGTCACCGGCAGCTCGCCGCTGGTGAGGAGCGGCAGCCCCGCCGAGTCCACCAGGACGATGCTCCTCGCCCCGGGGGCCAGCCGGCGCAGCTCCACAGGGGTGGGCAGCCGTCCCGGCACGGCCAGATAGTCGGCGATCGAGCCGGCCGCCTGGGCGGCCTCGGCACGCCGCTCGTCCCCCATCATCTGCAGGGCATTGCGGAACGAGAAGAGCGTAAATGTCGAGAGGACGACGAGGACCAGCAGGGAGACCGGCAGGAGGATCAGGACCTCGCGGCGCAGCCCCAGACGCCGCCCGCTCCGGCTTTCACTGGGGACTGTCATCGCCGGCCGGCCGTTCGTCTCAGGGGGAGGGAGAGGGCACGAGCAGGCC
>DATAHG010000381.1:0-5155 GCA_036263295.1 Thermoanaerobaculia bacterium
TGGCGCTGCTGGCCGTGGCGGGTGCGGCGCTCCTTGCCGCGGAATCCCTTGTCCAGCCGCCGGGCCATGGCGTTGAGGAGGCCCTCGATCCGCCCCTCGATGGCGCCGGCCGGGGTGCGCGGGGCGCGCTCGAGCTGGTGCTCGATCCCGGCGAGGACCGACTGACCCCAGCGCACCGTGTCGGCCCAGGGGATGTCGCCGAGCTTGTGGAAGAGGTGCTCCAGGGGCTCGCCGCCCGGGGCGATGCCGATCACGTTGAGCCCGAACCGCCGGCGCTGGCGCCGCGGCTGGGACGAGAGGACCTGGAAGGACACCGCGAGCGGCTGGCGATGGCCGTTCTGGCCCCCGACCCGGACCGGCACCTGGAACCATCCGGCCGCCACCTGGCCGTGGATCTGGTAGCCCGTGTCGCGCTGGTGGTAGACCGGCAGGAGGTCCTGCTCCAGCTCCTCGCCCGACAGCACGGCGGTCAGCAGGGCCGGGTTGTCGCGGTACAGCAGGTCCACCCGGGGATCGTGGCGCTGGAGCATCCACTGGCCGAAGTCCACGAAGCGGGGGATACCGGTCTTGCCATACCCCGCGAAGACCTGCCGGGAGTCCGACGGCGCCGAATGCTCGCAACGCGAGTCCTGGCAGCGCAGGCAGAAGATCCGGCCGGGCTGGAAGACGGCGCTGTGGTGGAGGAGCGACTGGATCGCCTCCTGGATGGCCTCGGCCGCCTCGCGGCTCGCCTGCTCGATCCGGCCGTCCCGCAAGGCGGTGGGCACCGGCAGACGGAGGTCCAGGCGGTCGCCGCGCCCGGCCACCAGGTGGCCGAGGGGGTGGCGGTCGAGCCTTTCACGGGCCTCGTCCGCAAGGAGCTTCATCGCCTGCTGCAGGCGGTCGGTGATCTCGGGGCTTTCAGACATTGGGAGGCGCCTCGGCGGGGCCGGACAAGCGGCAAGAGTGTAATCTCGTCCAGGCGGAGGGGTATTCCCCCTTAGACTTACGCCCATGGACCCTGGCGCCCCCTCTCCCCCGCTCCCGGTCTCGCCAGCCGAGCCGCGCCGGCTGCGGATCGGGGTCTCGGCCTGCCTCCTGGGGCAGGAGGTGCGCTACAACGGCGGGCACAAGCGCGACGCCTTTCTGACCGACCTGTTCGGGCGCTATGTCGAGTGGGTGCCGGTCTGCCCCGAGGTGGAGATCGGCCTCGGCACGCCGCGCCCGCCGATCCGCCTGGAGCGCCCAGGAGATGAATCCTCCCCCGTCCGGCTGGTCATGCCCGATACCGGCGAGGACCTCACCGGCCGCATGCGCTCCTACGCCGAGCGCCGGGTCGAGGCGCTCGCCGGGCTCGAGCTCGCCGGCTATGTCCTCAAGAAGGATTCGCCCAGTTGCGGCATGGAGCGGGTCAAGGTTTACAACAGCTCGATCCCAGCCAAGGACGGCCGGGGCCTCTTCGCCGAGACCCTGATGCAGCTTTTGCCCGACCTGCCGGTCGAGGAGGAGGGGCGGCTCAACGATCCGCCGCTGCGGGAGAGCTTCATCACCCGGGTCTTCGTCCACGACCGCTGGCAGGAGCAGAACCGCAAGGGGTGGACCCGGGCCGGCCTGATGCGGTTCCACGAGCGCCACAAGCTCCTGCTGATGGCGCGCAACCAGTCCGCCATGCGCCGCCTCGGCCGCCTGCTGGGGGACTCCGGCCCCGGCTCCGATCCGGCCAGCCTGGCCCGCGAGTACCGCCGTGGCTTGACCGAGATCCTCCGGCGCCCCCCCACCCGGCGCGGCCATACCAATGTGCTGCACCATCTGCTCGGCTATGTCTCGAACGCCCTCGACCGCGAGGACCGCGCCGAGATGGTCGAGACGATCGAGCGCTACCACCAGGGGCTGGTGCCACTGATCGTGCCCCTCACCCTGCTCCGCCACCACGTGCGCCGGCAGGGGGTCGAGTATCTCCAGGGGCAGCACTACCTGGAGCCCCACCCGCACGAGCTGATGCTCCTCAACCACGTATGAGGGGTCCTGCAATATGATCAAGCTTTGAACGAGATCACCAGGAGGTAAACACCTTGCGAAAGACAACCATCACCCTCTCCTCCCTGGCGCTCGCCGCGCTGCTCACCGCGCCGGCCTGGGCCGGCGTGCATTACAAGGCGAAGACCGATACCGAAGGACAGGGCCGCAACGGCGGCATGAGTGTCGAGGTCGAAGGCTGGGCCTCGGGCGAAAACGCCCGCGTCGAATTCAAGGACACCGAGTCTCCGATCCTCGAGGCCGGCAACTACATGATCACCAAGGACGCCGGCAAGACCATGTACATGGTGGACCCGGACGAGAAGACCTATTCCAAGTGGGACCTCCAGGCCATGATGGGCGGCGTCGGCGGCATGCTGAACAGCATGGGCCCCATGGTGAAGATGGAGATCTCCGAGCCCAAGATCGAAAAACTCCTCGAGGAGGACGGCGGCACCCTTCTCGGGCAGCCGACCCGGCACTACAAGTACCGCACCAGCTACAACATGGTGATGAAGATCATGGGGATGGGCAACTCCACCAAAGTGGTGAGCGAGCAGGACATCTGGTCCACCGACAAGCTGCAGGACCTCGGCATCGGAGCCTGGCTGCGCTCGGAGCCGCCCACCATGGGTTACGAGCCGCTCGACAAGCTGATCAAGGCCGAAATGGGCAAGACCCGCGGCTTCCCCCTGAAGACGGTGACCGTTACCACCAGCACCTCGCAGAAGCGGGGGGAGACGACCACCACCCACCAGACCATGCAGGTGACCCAGCTCGACACCGGGGTCACGGTGCCGGCCGCGCGGTTCGAGATCCCGGCCGGTTACAAGGAGACCGAGATGGCCCTTCCGGGCATGCAGCCTGGCGAGGGGCAGGAAGAGCAGGGCGGCTTCGGTGGCCTGCTCCGCCGCAAGAAGAAGGACGGAGGGAACTGATGCGGACCTTTTCGATCCTGCTGCTCGCCGCTCTGGCGCTGGCCTCCGTGGCCACCGTGGCAGCAACCGAGCCGCAGAGCTATGGCGCCGGGATCCAGACCGTCGAGGTCACCTCGGTCGCCAAGATCCTCGCCGATCCGGACGCTTATGTGGGCAAGCAGGTGCGGATCGAGGGAAAGGTGACCGACGTCTGCCCGATGGCCGGCTGCTGGATGGAGATCGACGACGCCGGCAAGTCGATCAAGGTCAAGGTGGACGACGGCGTGATCGTCTTCCCCGTGGCCGCCAAGGGGCAGCCCGTGGTGGCCGAGGGGGTCGTCGAGGCGATCCCGATGACGCGCGAGCAGTACACGGGGTGGCTCGCCCACCTGGCCGAGGAGAAGGGGGATAAATTCGACCCGGCGACGGTCGGCGACGGCCCGTTCCGGCTCCTCCAGATCAAGGGCACCGGGGCGAGGATCGGCGGGTGAGCGACGGGAAGCGCCCCCAGGGCGAGCGCCTCGACACGCGCGAGGTCTTCCGCGGGCGCACGATCCGGCTGGACGTGGACAAGGTGCGGCTGCCGAACGGCAAGGAGATGGATTTCGAGATGATCCATCACCCCGGGGCGGCGGCCGTGGTGCCGGTTCTCGACAACGGCGACGTGCTGCTCGTGAGGCAGTACCGCTACGCGACCGGCGGGTGGCTCCTCGAAGTGCCCGCCGGCAAGCTCGATCCAGGGGAGGGCCCGGAGACCTGTGCCGCCCGCGAGGTCGAGGAGGAGACCGGCTACAAGCCCGGCGCCCTCCAGCCCCTCGGCTGGATCTGGACCACCCCCGGCTTCACCGACGAGAAGATCTGGCTCTACCTCGCGACCGGCCTCCAGGAGACCACCCAGGGCCTGCAGGAAGACGAGGTCCTTTCGGTCGAGCGCCTCCCCTGGCGCGAGGCCGTCGAAAAGGCCGAGAGCGGGGAGATCCACGACAGCAAATCCACCTGCGCGCTGCTGCGCGCGGCGCGCCATCTCGAAAAGCTTTAGATCTGCCGCCCCGGCGTGTCCGCGCCGGGGCTCGTTCCCTCGATCGGGCACGTTTTTCGCTAAGACCGGCGATCTATGCGAACCGCGATTCTGACCGAGCCCCGTCGTTTTTCTGTACAACCGCTGGAGCTGCCCGAGCCGGGTGAGGGGGAGGTCCGCCTGCGCGTCCGCGGTTGCGGCGTGTGCGGCTCCGACCTCGGGCCCTGGATGGGGCTCTCCGGCCTGACCTATCCCATGCCCGCCGGCGCGCCCGGGCATGAGGTGTTCGGGGTCATCGACGCCGTAGGCTCCGGCGTCTCGGGCCTGTCGCCGGGGCAGCCGGTGACCGCCCTCACTTATCGTGCCTATGCGGACTACGACCTCGCCCAGGCCGACTCCGTCGTGCCCCTGCCGCCCGCCCTGGCGGACCGCCCCGTCCTCGGCGAGCCGGTGGCCTGCGCGGTGAACATCGCCAAGCGCTCCGGCGTCCAGGAGGGGGACGTCGTCGTCCTTCTCGGCACCGGATTCCTAGGCACGCTCCTCCTTCAACTCCTCCGCCGGGACCGCCCCTCCCGGGTGTTCACCATCTCGCGCCGCCGACTGGAGCCCGAGCTCGCCGAGCGCCTGGGGATTGAAGAATCGCTCACTTATGACGACGACGTGTACGGCAAGATCGGCGCCGCGACCGGGGGCAACCAGGCCGACGTGGTGATCGAGGCGACCGGCAAGCAGCGCCCTCTGGATCTGGGCGCGGAGCTGACCCGGGTGCGCGGCCGGCTGATCGTCGCCGGCTACCACCAGGACGGCCCCCGCACGGTCAACATGCAGCTCTGGAATTGGCGCGGGATCGACGTGATCAACGCCCACGAGCGCGATCCGCAGATCTACAAGGCCGGCATGGAGGAGGGGGTCCGCCTCCTCGCCGCCGGGGAGATCGACCTCGATCCCCTGATCACCCACAGGTTCCCCCTGACGGACATCGAGCACGCCTTCCGGACCGCCGAGGAGCGGCCGGCCGGCTTCGTCAAGTCCCTGGTTCTCGCGGACGGGGCGGAGGGAGCGGCGTGACCCGTCCCCGGCTCGGCTTCATCGGCCTGGGCTGGATCGGCCGTATGCGCCTTGCCGCCGTGGCCTCGTCCGAAGGACCGGCCGAGGCCGCCGCCCTCTGTGACCCGTCCGCGGCCAGCCTGCAGGATGCGGCTAAGCCGTTCCCCGGCGTGCCCTG
>DATAHG010000382.1:0-21285 GCA_036263295.1 Thermoanaerobaculia bacterium
CCCCCCGCGATCGCGCTGCTGAACTCGCGGTCGATCACGTTGACGAGCTGCTGATCGGGGAGGGCACGCAGGGAGCCCGAGTCGAGGGTGGCGCCATCGACGATCTCGAAGATCATCAGCTTCTCGAGACCCTTGAGCTGAACCAGGCCGAGCTTGCGGATGCCGACCGGCAGGGGCTCGCCGCCGTCGTCGAGATCCAGCACGACGTATTTGCGCTCGCCGTCGGTGCCGCGCTGAAGCCGCCGGGGCCCCAACTCGTGCTCCAGCTTGCTCATGAAGGAGGCGGTCGCCACCATGCCGTTGTTGTGGAGCGAGCCGTTGCGGTTGATGTAGGCGTAGAAGCGCCGTGACTCCTCGCGCTTGTCCACCATGTCCACGTTTTTCTGGGCCAGCGGCGCGAAGAAGCGGTGTACCGTGGCCTCCGGATAGCCCTGGTTGATCAGCATCATCTTGAGCTCGTCGATCTCCTGCGTCGCCTTGCCGGTCGTGAGGCGCGACAGCTCGACCAGGCCCGGCCCGAAGAACTCGTAGCGCTCCCCCTCCTCGGGCCGGCCGCTCCCCATCGGGATCAGGCGATAGGCCCCATAGTTGAGGGCGATCCGCATGCCGCGGTCGAACGGCAGCCCCTCCGCCAGGGCCTGCACGTAGATGCGCTGGATGTGAATCGAGCAGATCAGCAGGTTGGTCGCCTCGCGGCTGGAGAAGAAGGCGCCGTCGCCCAGGTACTTTTCCAGCTTGGCGCGGTGAGAGAGGGCGAGGCGGTTCACCCGGCGCTGGAACCGGAACATGGTCCGGAAGGCGTCTTCCTGGCTCTCATTGCCGGCCCGATGGAGGACCGAGAGGGTCTGGGAGAAGTCGCTGATGTCGTAGATCATCCCGAAGCGCTCGACCCGCGGATCGACCACCCAGGGCTCCATGAAGTCGAGCGGACGGGTGGCCGAGGAGAGCCGCAGCTCGCCGCCGGCCGGCGGGCGCCCGCCGGGCAGCTCGCGGCAGATCATCTCGCCGTCGGCCTTCATCTCGATCGGCATCAGGGCCCGCCGGAGCCCGTGGACCAGCTCGAACTCCTTGAGCTTGACCAGCAGGCTCTCCCAGACCTGGACGAGCGGCGGCGGCAGGAGCTTGGCGGGGTTGTAGGCCTTGCGGGTGGCGAGGAAGGTGGCGTAGCCCGGCCGGTTGAGGAGGTCGCGGGGGTCGGTCTTGGGCTCGGCGCGCAGCAGGTGCTGGACGATCTGCCCCAGCTCGCGGTCGGCCGTGAGCTGCTCGGCGTGCCAGCGCTCGAGCTCGGTCAGGCGCTGGCGCAGGTCCCGGCCATCGATCCGCAGGGAGCCGTTGAAGTAGCCGCCGAGCTCGGCGAGGTCGCGGCCGATGTAGTCCTCGGTAAAGATGAGGACGTTGTCGCGCATGCGGGTGAGGAGCCGGGGGAACAGCTCTTCCTCGACCTCCTCGGTCGCGCCGGCCACCCGTTGCACCAGGTCGTAGGTGATCGAGAGCACCCGGTCGAGGAAGCGGTCGAAGACCCGGTATTTGATGGCGTCGCCGTAGCGGCGGCCGAGCTCGGTGTCTTCGCGCAGGATGCGCTTGGCGGTGTCCTTGAGGCAGCGCGCCACGTCGAGCGAGTGCTGGAGCCAGAACACCGCCGGGTACTGCCGGCCGTAGCTGGAGATGGTGGCGTTCTCGATGGCCCGGGAGAGGAGGATCCGGTAGCGCTCCCAGGCGACGTTATAAGCCTTGCGGTCGGGCAGGTCGCGTTCGCGCCTCTGAAGGGCGACCTGCACCCCTTCTTCGGCCAGGAGATAGCCCTTGAGGGCGGCGCGCAGCTCCTGCAAGCCAGGGGAGAGCAGGACGGGGAACCCGTGGATCGGCGTCGCGCTCTCGTCTTCGAGGAAGACCACGCCGGGGGACGGCAGAGCGCGCTGAAGGTCCGGCATCAGCCGGCGGATCTCCTCGGGGTCGGGCCGCAGAAAGTTGAACGGGCCCGGCAAAAACTGGAGCAGCGAGGACGGATTCATTCTCACTCCCGAAAAAGCTCTCGAACCGGATGGAAGGCGTTACGTATACCATACCCGCTCCAGGAGGGCCATCGGCGCTCCGGGCCACCTCGATGCACTCCGGGCGGGCCGGCTGTCGCCGTTCCAGGGAACCTGTGCTGCTAAGATCAGGCGCCCAAAAGCAGGTGCTGGAAGAGTCGGGCCATAGGAGAGGATCTCATGATGGATGTCGCATCGGTGTATGTCGCCTCGCCGGATCAGCCGGAGGCGAGCTTCCTCATCGCGGGATGTTTCGAGGGGGAGCCCCCGGCGGTCGACGGCTTGCCGGAAGCCGTGCGCGGGGCGTTGGGACGGCTGGCGGCGCGCCCGGGATGGGACGGCCGGGATGAGCAGGTGGTCGAGACCGACGCCGGACCGGACGGGCCGGTGGTCTGCCTCTACGGTCTCGGTCCGCGCCAGGAACTGACGCCGGGCAAGCTCGGCCGTTGGCTGACCCGGGCGGCGGACGAGGCGCGGATCGGCGGGCTCAAGCACCTGGTGGTGCTGCTGCCCTCTCATCCGGCGACCTCCGGCGCCACGGAGGCCGAACGGATCGCCCGCCAGCTCGCGCTGACCGGCTACCGCTATGACCGGTACCACTCCGAAATCGCCGAGAAAGGGCGGATCGAGCGGATCGGCATCGTGCCGCCGGCCGGGGAGGAGGAGATCTTCCGCTCCGCCCTGGCCGTGGCCCGCTCGATCGTCGAGGCGGTGGCGTTCTCCCGCGATCTCGGCAACACCCCGCCGAACGAGGCCTCGCCGGTCTGGATCGAGGAGCGGGCGCGCGAGATGGTGGAGAGCCGCGGGATCACCCTGACGTCTCTGGACGAGGCGGAGCTGCGCCGCCGCGGCATGGGGGGCATCCTCGCGGTCGGCGCCGGCTCGGCCAACGAGCCGCGCCTGCTGCGGCTGGAGTGGGGCGACAGCGGTCCGGTCGTGGCCCTGGTGGGCAAGGGCATCACCTTCGATTCGGGCGGCATCTCGATCAAGCCGGCCGCCGACATGGACCTGATGAAGTACGACAAGTGCGGCGCCTGCGCCGTCCTGGGGATCGTGCGGGCGGTGGCCGACCTCGGCCTGCCGGTGCGCCTGCGCGCCTACGTGGCCCTGGCCGAGAACATGCTGGACGGCAGCGCCTACCGCCCGGGCGACATCGTGCGCTGCTACAACGGCAAGACGGTGGAGATCACCAACACCGACGCCGAGGGGCGGGTGGCGCTGGCCGACGCCCTCTCCTGGGCGGCGGAGGAGAAGCCCGACCACCTGCTGGAGTACTCGACCCTCACCGGCTCCTGCGTGGTGGCGCTGGGCCATCTGGCGGGCGGGCTCTTCACGCCGCACGACGGGCTGGCGGGCGAGCTGCTGGCGGCGGGCGAGGGGACCGGCGAGCGCCTGTGGCGCCTGCCGATGTGGCCCGAGTACCTGGAAGAGATGAAGGCGGTGCATGCGGACCTCCGCAACTCGGCAGGCCGCTGGGGTGGCGCGAGCATGGCGGCTGCCTTCCTGGCGCAGTTCGTCGGCGATCTGGAGAGCTGGGCTCACCTGGACATCGCCGGCGTGGCCTATATCAAGCCGGAGAACGAGAGCCGTCCCGGTGGCGCGACCGGTTTCGGAATCGCCTCGACGGTGGCTTGGCTGCGGCGTCTCGTCTCCTGAGCTCACCCTCCGGCCCGCGGGCCGGAGGCGCCGCGCGGGGGTCTGGATTCCATATCGCACGATGAGCCTGGAGATCGAAGGGCTGGAGGTGGTCTTTCCCGGGTCCTCCGGGCGAGCCCCCGTGCCGGTCCTGCGCGGCGTCTCGCTCGCGGTCGGGCGCGGGGAGATCGTCGGCCTGGTCGGAGAGTCGGGCTCGGGCAAGAGCATGACCGCCCTCGCGGCGCTCGGCCTGGTGCCGCCGCCCGGCCGGGTGACCGCCGGCCGGGTGCGCCTCGGCGACCGCGATCTGCTGGGCTTGAGCCCGGCCGAGCTGCGGCGAGTCCGCGGCGGGCGGATCAGCATGGTGTTCCAGGAGCCGGCCACGGCGCTCAACCCGGTCTACTCGATCGGCTTCCAGATCGCCGAGGCGGTCGCCGCGCACCGGCGGGTCTCGCGCCGCGCCGCCCGGGACGAGGCGGTCCGCCTGCTGGAGCAGGTCGCCCTGCCCGACGCGCGGCGGCGGCTGGGAGCCTATCCCCACCAGCTTTCCGGCGGTCAACGCCAGCGCGTGCTGATCGCCATGGCCCTGGCCGGGGGCCCCGAGGTCCTGCTGGCCGACGAGCCGACCACGGCGCTCGACGTGACGCTCCAGGCCCAGGTGCTGGAGCTGCTGGAGCGCCTGCGCTCCGAGCTGGGCCTTGCGGTCTTGCTGATCACCCACGATCTGGGGGTGGTGGCGGAGACCTGCGACCGGGCCGTGGTGATGCACGACGGCGAGGTGGTGGAGAGCGCGGCGGTCGAGTCCCTTTTCCACTCCCCGGCGCACCCCTATACGCGGAAGCTGCTGGCGAGCCTGCCGAGCTTCCGCCGGCCGGAGAGGAGCGCGTGAGCGCCGCCGCCTTGGTCGAGGCCGAGGACCTGCGGGTGGAGTTTTCCGTCCGCTCCGGGCTCTGGGGGCGGTGCAGCACGGCGCGGGCGCTCGACGGCGTGAGCCTGGAGGTCCGGCGCGGCGAGTGCCTGGCGGTGGTGGGGGAGTCGGGGAGCGGCAAGACGACGCTCGGGCGCTGCCTGATCCGCCTGATCGAGCCGGCGGCGGGGCGGGTGCTTTTCGACGGCGAGGACCTGCTGGCGCTGTCGCCCCGGGAGCTGCGCCGCCGCCGGCGGCGGTTCCAGATGGTGTTCCAGGACCCCTTCGGCTCGCTCGACCCGCGCCAGCGGGTGAGATCGGTCCTGGCCGAGCCGCTGGCCCTCCACGGCCGGCGGCGGGACGCCGGGCGCATCGCGGAGCTGCTGGACGCCGTCGGGTTGCCGGCCGAGATGGCCGGCCGCTTTCCGCACGAGCTGTCGGGCGGCCAGCGCCAGCGCGTCGGCATCGCCCGGGCGCTCGCGGCGGAGCCGGACTTCCTGATCGCCGACGAGCCGATCTCGGCGCTCGACCTGACGGTGCGGGCGCAGATCCTCGACCTGCTGGCCGGCCTGCGCGGGCGGCTCGGCCTGACCCTGCTGTTCATCGCCCACGATCTGGCCGCGGTCGAGCAGCTCGCGGACCGTGTGGCGGTGATGTACCTGGGGCGGATCGTCGAGCTGGCGCCGGCCGCCGACCTGTTCCAACGGCCGCAACATCCGTATACGGTTAGCCTGCTTTCGGCGGCGCCGGTGGCGGAGCCGGTCCGGGAGCGCGGCCGACGGCGGGCCCGGATCGTCCTGGCGGGCGATCCGCCGAGCCTGCTCGCGCCGCCGCCGGGGTGCCCGTTCCATCCGCGGTGCCCCATCGCCCGGCCGCGCTGCGCGGCCGAAACCCCCGTCCTGGCCCCGGTGCCGGTGGATGGGAAGACGGGAGAGCATCAGGCCGCTTGTTTCTATCCGGGAGAGCTCCGGGAAGGAGCCGTCCCGTAACTTTTTGGTCCGCTGCACGTACATCGGGGGAGGTTCGGGCTCGATGGCCGGGCAGAGCGGACGTTTGACCACGACGAACCGACGACCGTGAGGGTCCTACGAAATGACGAGAATTGCCATGCTGCCGAATTTTTGGAGACGGGGTGGAGCAGCCCTCCTGGCGATCGCCGGGATGGTGCTGCTGCCGGCGCTCCCCGTCCATGCCCAATCTTCCTCCACTCCGGCCTCCACTCCGGCTTCCACCCCTGCCGCTTCGACGACGGGCTCGGCCCGGCAGCTCAACGCCGTGGTCGAGCGCCCCGGCCTCCAGATGCCCCAGCCCGAGGTGCCGCCGGTCGAGGGCAATGCCATCGTCCTGTCGCTCGACCAGGCGATCGAGATCGCCGTCCAGAACAACCTCGACGTGGTGATCGAGCGCTATAACCGCAGCCAGTCCCGTCTCGGCATCCTCGACGCGCTCGGGATCTACGACCTCCGTGCGGAAGCCGGCCTGCTCTACGTCGATCAGAGCCAGGCCACCACCTCGCAGCTCCAGGCCTCGAACTTCAAGCAGCGCCAGGCCAACTTCCAGCTCCTCCAGCCTCTCCCCAACGGCGGCAGCATCGCGGTGGGCGTCGAGGCCGGTCGGTCGGAGACGGACGTCCGGTTCGCCGATCCGTCGAGCTACAGCTCGGGCGTGACCTTTTCGTTCAGCCAGCCCCTGCTGCGCGGGTTCGGCAGCACCAACTTCGAGAACAGCCTGATCCTCGCCAGGACGGACAGCGCGATCAGCCTCCAGCAGTTCGAAACGCAGGTGACGACCACGCTGCAGCAGGTGTCCGAAGCCTACTGGGACCTGGTGGAAGCCTACGAGCAGCTCGACGTCGCCCAGCAGAGCCTCAACCTTGCCAAGGACCTCCACGAACGCAACAAGATCCAGGTCGAGGTCGGCACCAAGCCGCCGCTGGACCTGGTGCAGAGCGAGGCGGCGATCGCCGAACGGGAAGAGGGGATCATCCGCGCCCAGGCCGCCATCGGCAACTCCGAGGACACCCTGCGCCGGCTGCTCAACTTCCCCGACGGCCAGTACTGGAACCTGCCGATCAAGACCACGACGACGCCGGAGACCAATCGCCTCGCCATCAACCTCGACGAGTCGATCAAGACCGCCCTCGAGCGGCGGCCCGAGCTGCGGCTGCAGAATCTCAATGTCGAGCGGGCTCGCATCCAGTCCGCCTTCCTCCGCAACCAGGCGAAGCCGCAGCTCGACCTCAACATCGACTACGGCCTGAGCGGCGCCGGTTCCAGCCTCAGCAACACCTTCGACCAGATCACCGGAATCGATTTCGACGGCTGGACGGCCCGGCTGAACTTCTCCTACCCGCTGCAGAACCGCTCGGGGCGGGCGCGCACCGCCATCGCCGAGTTGGTGGAGGAGTCGGCGCAGGTCTCGCTCGACCGCGCCGAGGCGATCATCGTGACCGAGGTCCGGCAGGCCGCCCGCCGGGTCGAGACCGCGGCCAAGCAGATCGAGGCCGCCCGCGCCTCCCGGCAGTTCCAGGAGAAGAACCTCGACGCCGAGCGCAAGCGTTACGAGAACGGCATGTCCACCAGCTTCCAGATCACCCAGATCCAGGACGACCTCACCCAGGCCCAGAGCCGCGAGGTCAGCGCCGTCATCGAGTACCGCCGCGCCCTCACCGAGTACTACCGCGCCACCGGCCGCCTGCTGGCCGAGGAAGACATCGAGCTCCTCGACCCCGCGCAGCCCGAGAAGCGCTTCCAGTTCTCGCTCTTCCGGTAGGAAAGGGACAGGAGACCACCATGTACGAGTCCGGGTTCGGCCGCCTGATCGGTGCTCTGGTCGCACCGGTCAAGACCTTCCAATCGATCGCGGAACGCCCCACCTGGGGCGCCGCGATGCTGCTGCTGGTCGCCGTCCTTTCCTCCGTCTCGTACATGGCGGCTCAGAAGACCGATTTCGCCGACGTGATGCGCGGACAGCTCGCGGCCTCGGGCCGCGAGGTGCCCGAGGACATGCTCGACCGCCAGGTCTCCATGATGCAAAAGAACGGCGGCCTGTTCGCCATCCTGGGCTCGGCGTTCATCGCCATCGGCGCCGTGGTCATCGCGGCGCTCTTCCTGCTCGCCTTCAAGCTGCTCGGCAGCGAAGGGCTGGATTTTCCGACCAGCCTGTCGGTGACCCTGCACAGCCTCATCCCCCTCGCCGTCGCGACCCTGCTCAGCATCCCGATCATCCTCAGCAAGACGACGATCGGCTATGCGGATATCAAACGGGGGGGCTATCTGGCGTCCAGCCTGGCCTTCCTGGCGCCGGAGGGAGCCTCGCCGGTCCTCGTGGCGCTGCTCGGCAAGCTGGACTTCTTCAGCCTCTGGACCCTCGCCCTTCTCTATGTCGGGTACCGCTTCGCGGCCCGGGTGTCTCCGCGCAAGGCGGCCGGCGTGGTGATCGCGCTGTGGCTGCTCTACATCGGGATCACCGTCGGCTGGGTGGCTCTCACCGCCTCGCTGGGCTCGAACGGTTAAGGAGAAATCTTGAAGCGGTTCCTGATCGTCGCCGGTGTTCTGGCCGTGCTGGGAGTCATCGTGTTCGCCAGCCTGCGGGCCGGGAAGCGGGAAGACGGCACCAGCGTCTATGCCGAGGAGGTCGCCCGGCGGGAGATCTCCCAGATCGTCAAGGCGAGCGGGGAGATCGACCCGCGCGTCAAGGTCAACATCTCCGCCCACGTCGTGGGCAAGATCGAGAAGCTCTACGTCGAAGAGGGGGACACCGTGCGGAAGGGGCAGCCCTTCCTCACCCTGGAGCGCGAGGCGTACATCTCGGAGAGCAACCGCTGGGCCGCCCAGCTCCGCCGCGCTCGTACCGACGTGCAGCAGGCCGAGGTCGCCCTCGCCGACACCCGCAACAAGCTGAACCGGGCTCGCCGCCTGGAGCAGGAGGGGATCTACTCGGCGGAGTCGCTGGAGAACTCGCAGCTCCAGGAGCGCCAGGCGGAGCTGCGGCTCTCCGACTCCCGCGAGGCGGTCATCCAGGCCCAGGCCAACCTCGAAAAGGCCCGGGACGACCTCGCCAAGACCACCCTCTATGCCCCGATCTCCGGCCGCGTCATCGACCTGCGGGCGGAGGAGGGGGAGGTGGTCGTCTCCGGCACCATGAACAACGCCGGCTCGGTGATCGGGGTGATCGCCGACCTGTCGGAGATCATGGCAAACGTCGCCGTGGACGAGACCGAGGTCGTGGCGGTCGCGCCCGGCCAGGCGGTCACCCTGGAGGTGGACGCTCTGCCGGAGCAGACGTACCATGGCAAGGTGGTCCGGGTCGGCAGCTCGGGGACGACGCGCCCGCAGCAGCCCGACGTCACGTTCTACGACGTCGAGATCCTGCTGAGCGATGCCGACGAGGCGCTGCGCCCCGGCATGTCGGTGCGGGCCGAGATCCTCACCCGGGCGAAGCCGGCCGCCCTGCTGGTGCCGATCCAGGCGGTCGTGCAGCGCGAGCTGCCCGGGGGGGACGGCAAGAAGGAGAAGCGCGACGCCGAGGTGGTCTACGTCGTAAAGGACGGCAAGGCCGAGCAGCGCGAGGTCAAGAGCGGCCTGTCGGACGAGACCCACGTCGAGCTGCTGTCCGGCGTCAAGCCGGGCGAGAAGGTGGTGACCGGCCCCTACCGGACCCTGCGGGACCTCGCGGCCGGACAGGCCGTCCGCATCATCGCGCCGCCCAAGGAGAACGCGAAGGACGGCAAGGGCGGGGAAGAGAAGGCCTCGGTCGAGATCGGAGAGGATTGAGAGCCATGGCGCTGATCGATCTGCGCGACATCGAAAAGATCTACGACATGGGCGCCGAGAAGGTCCGCGCCCTGAACGGCGTCTCGCTCGCGATCGAGCGTGGCGAGTACGTGGCGATCATGGGCTCGTCCGGCAGCGGCAAGTCGACCCTGATGAACCTGCTCGGCTGCCTCGACACCCCGAGCTCGGGCTCGTACCACCTGAACGGCACCGCGGTCGAAGAGCTCAACGACCAGGAGCTGGCCGGCATCCGCAACAAGGAGATCGGCTTCGTCTTCCAGACCTTCAACCTGCTGGCCCGCACCGACGCCCTGCACAACGTGGAGCTCCCCCTGATCTACGCCGGCGTCTCGCGCGGCGAGCGGCGGGAGCGCGCGCGCCGCGCCCTCGAACGGGTCGGCCTCGGCGCGCGCATGCACCACCAGCCCAATGAGCTGTCGGGCGGCCAGCGCCAGCGCGTGGCGATCGCCCGCGCCCTGGTCAACGACCCCTCGATCCTCCTGGCCGACGAGCCCACCGGCAACCTCGACTCGGCCACCTCGACCGAGATCATGGACCTCTTCGACGAGCTGCACGGCGCCGGCAACACGGTGATTCTGGTCACCCACGAGCCCGACATCGCCACGCACGCCTGGCGCCAGGTCAACCTGCGCGACGGCCGGGTCCTGTCGGATCAACCCACGGCCCGGGCGGCGGTCGGAGCCTAGGAGAACGGGGGCGGCCGGAACGGCGGCCCCGGAGGCACGGCATGGTCTTCCTGGAGAACTTCCGCATCGCCCTGGAGGCGATCCGCGCCAACAAGATGCGCTCGATCCTGACGACGATCGGCATCATCATCGGGGTCGCGGCGGTCATCGCGGTGGTGTCGATCATCCAGGGTTTCCAATACATGGTGAACCGCGAGTTCCAGGGGGTCGGCGCGGCGTTCGTCTCGGTCTCGGTCGATCGCCAGTCGCAGCTCCGCGGTCTCACGGCACGGCCGGTCCGCCTGACCTGGGAAGACGGCAAGGCGATCCGCGACCAGGTGCCGGGCATCCGCCAGATCACCCCGGTGATCGCCCAGCCCGTGCAGGTCAAATACCGCGATCTGAACCACCGGCCAGTCGTCCTCGGCGTCGCCTCGGACTACCAGGACGTCACCAACCACGCGGTGGAGCACGGCCGCTTCATCTCCAGCGTCGATCTCACCCACCGCCGCAAGGTGGCGGTGGTCGGCAAGCGGGTGGTCGAGGAGCTGAAGCTGGGCGACGACCCGATCGGCAAGAAGATCTACGTCGGCAACATCCCGGCGATCGTGGTCGGGGTGATGGAGGACAAGGGACAGATCCTCGGGGAGGATCGCAACGACCTGGTGTTCATCCCCTTCGACCTGGCGCTCAACCTGTTCGGCCGCGGCGCGGGCGAGCAGGTCAACCTGCAGATCCAGGCCCAGAACACCGGGCTGGTCGATGAGGTCAAGGACGGCATCCGGCGCGTGCTGCGCCAGCGCCACCGCATCCCGGCCGACCAGCCGGACGACTTCCGGGTGATCAAGCAGGACGAGATCCTCAACTCGATCAACAAGGTGCTCGGCGGGGTGACGGCGGTGGTCAGCGGCGTGGTTGGGGTGGCGCTCCTGGTGGGCGGCATCGGCATCATGAACATCATGCTGGTGTCGGTGACCGAGCGCACCCGCGAGATCGGGGTGCGCAAGGCGGTCGGCGCCCGCCGCAAGGATCTCCTGCTGCAGTTCCTCATCGAGGCGGTCACCCTCTCCCTGGTGGGCGGCGGGATCGGGCTCATCGCGGGCTACGGGATGGGAGCCCTGCTGGTCCGGACCATCCCTGGCGACCTGCCGCCGGCCCACGTCCCGCTCTGGGCGGTGGCCCTCGCCTTCGGCTTCTCGACCCTGGTCGGGGTCATCTTCGGCATCTATCCGGCCGGCAAGGCGTCGCGGCTCGATCCGATCGACGCGCTGCGCTACGAGTAGGGGAGTCGGGGCATGGCGGGAGCGCGACGGCCCGGCCCGGCCGGCAACCCGGACCCGGAGAGCGGCGGGAGCGCCCTGGCGGCGGCCCGCGCGGCGTTCTCCCGCTGGCTGGGGCGGGTCCTCCCGCGCGCCCCGTGCCGGCACTGCGGCGGCACCGGGATGGGCGCGGTCGGCCAGCCCTGTCCGCAGTGCGGAGGCCGGGGGCGGAGTTAGCCGGCGAGCCGTTTCGCCGCCCCGCCTTTCGCCCGGATCTGCTATCCTCCTCCAGCTTCCATGATTCAACAGCATTCGAAGGGCCGTCCGCGGCCAGGGCGAGCTCTCGACCTGCTGGAGCCGCATTGAGTACCAGTACCCGGGACGAGGAGGAGCTGCGCCAGCAGATCGAAGAGCTGCAGATCCTCTGGAACGCGATGCCCGCGATGGTCTGGTTCAAGGACCGCGACGGGCGGATCCTGCGCGCCAACCGGGCGGCCGCCGAATCGATCGGCCTCGACGCCGCGGACATCGTGGGGCGCTCAACGTTCGAGATATATCCGGACGACGCCGCCCGCTACTCCGAGGACGACCAGGAGGTGATCCGCACCGGCGAGCCCAAGCTCGGGATCGTCGAGCTGCTGCCGGTCGCCTCCGGCGAGAAGCGCTGGGTGCGCACCGACAAGCTGCCTTTCCATGACCGCGACGGCAACATCCTCGGCGTGGTCGCCTTCGCGGTGGACATCACGGAGCGCTTCCGGGCCGAGATGCTCCTCGCCAGCCAGAACCAGATCATGCAGTGGATCGCGGCCGGCACCCCGCTGCCCGACACCCTGGAATTCCTGACTCTGACCATCCAGGAGCAGGTCTCCGGCATGCTCTGCTCCCTCCTGCTGCTCGACGAAGCGCGCTCGCGCCTGCAGGCCGGGCCGGCCCCGGATCTGCCGCCCGGGCTGCTGCGGGCGGTCGACGACCTGCCGGTCGAGGAGTGGGCCGGCCCCTGGGGGGCGGCGGCGGCGCGGCGCAAGCGGGTCGTGGTCGAGGACGTGCGCACCGACCCGCTCTGGGCCGGCTACCGCGAGCTCGCGGCGCGCGAAGGGGTGCGGGCCTGCTGGGTCGAGCCCGTGCTGTCCGAAAACGGCCGGGTCCTGGGGGAATTCGCGCTCTACTACGCCGAGCCGCGGTGCCCGGCCCCAGCCGAGATCCAGCTCATCGAGTCGGCGGCCCGCATGACCGCCCTCGCCATCGAGGCGTCCCGCACCCGCGACCGCCTGATCCACAACGCGCTCCACGATCCGCTGACCGGCTTGCCCAACCGCACCCTCTTCCTGGATCGGCTGCAGATGACCATGGCGCGCTCCCGCCGGCCCGAGAGCGCGCGCACCTTCGCGGTGCTGTTCATCGACCTCGACCGCTTCAAGCTGGTCAACGACAGCCTCGGGCACATGCTGGGGGACGAGCTGCTCCAGGCCATCACCGCGCGCCTCAAGCGCTGCCTGCGGCCGGGGGACACCCTGGGCCGCTTCGGCGGCGACGAGTTCGCGCTCCTGCTCGAAGACCTGGAGGAGGAGGAGAAGGCGGCCGAGATGGCCCGCCGCATCCTGGAAGCCCTGGAGGTCCCCTTCCGGGTCGGCGGGGAAGAGGTCTTCTCGTCGGCGAGCGTCGGCATCGCCCTCAGCTCGCCGTCCTACAGCCGGCCCGAGGAGCTGCTGCGCGACGCCGACACCGCCATGTACCGCGCCAAGGCGCAGGGGCGGGCCGGCTACGCCCTCTTCCACCCCTCCATGCACCAGCGCGCCCTGTCGCAGCTCAAGATCGAGTCGGCGCTGCGCCGGGCGGTGGACCGCGGCGAGCTGCGGCTGCACTACCAGCCGATCGTCGATCTGGCGGACGGGGGGATCCGCGGCTTCGAGGCGCTGGTGCGTTGGGAGCACCCGGAGCTCGGGCTGCTCAAGCCCGACTCGTTCCTCGGGGTGGCGGAGGAGATCGGGATCATCCCGCGGCTGGGGGAGTGGGTGCTCGCCGAGGCCTGCCGCCAGCTCCGCGAATGGCACGGGATCTCGCCCGCCGCCCGGGCGCTCAAGATCAACGTCAACCTGCACGCCCTGCAGATCGCGGACTCCGCGCTGGTGCGCTCGATCGAGCGTACCCTGTGGGAGACCGGGCTCGCGGCGGAGAGCCTGAGCCTGGAGCTCACCGAGCACGCCATGATGCGGGAGGCGGAGGGGGCGATCGCGACCCTCAAGCGGATCCGCGAAATGGGGGCGGGGATCTGCCTCGACGACTTCGGCACCGGCTACTCGTCGCTCAGCTACCTGGTGCGTTTCCCGGTGACCACCCTCAAGATCGACCGTTCGTTCGTCGGCTCGATCCGGCGGCCGGGGGAGAGCGTGGCGATCGTCGAGACCATCCGCTCGCTCGCCCGCACTCTCGACCTGGAGGTGGTGGCCGAGGGGCTGGAGACCGCGCCGCAGCTCGCCGCGTTGCGCGCCCTGCACTGCGACTATGCCCAGGGGTATCTGTTCTCGCCACCGGTGCCGCCGGAGCTCGGCGCGGCGCTGATCGCGGCGGAGCCGCCCTGGCTGAAGACCTGCTTTCCGCCCGTCGCGGTGGGGGAGCCCGCGTCCCGGGAATGAATTTCCGGGCTGTTGGCGGCAGCCTGAAGACCTGGTACCGGAGATGGGAGTCGAACCCACACGCCCGCAAGGGGCGGGGGATTTTGAGTCCCCTGCGTCTGCCATTCCGCCACTCCGGCGAGTGGTGAGACCGCAAATCGTAGGCTCTCCCCCGGGCTCTGTCAACTGGCCCCCGAGTTGACGGAAAGCCTTCCGCTGGTGTATAAAAGCAAGGGCGTAAGCGGAAGTCCCTCAGCGACTTACTACCGCAGCAACACAGCTTTGATCATCTGATTCCACAATCCAAGGGGGTCGTGACGTGACATTCAAAGTCGGTCAGAAGGTGGTTTACCCCAGCCACGGCGTGAGCCTTGTCGAAAAGATCGAGGCGGCGCAAATGGACGGCGCAGAACAGATCTGCTATCACCTGCGCCTGTTGGCCAACAACTCCAAGGTGATGATCCCCAAGACCAACCTGGAGCTGGTCGGCCTCCGGCCTCTGTGCCAGTCGCGCGAGGTGCGGGCGCTTTTCGATATTCTCGAGGACGGCAATATCGACACCTACAAAGACTGGAAGGGGCGTTACAAGCAGAACCTCGACAAGATGAAGACCGGACGGCTGACGGACGTGGCCGAGGTCCTCAAGAACCTGCGCCTGGTGAGCCAGCGCAAGAGCCTCTCCTTCCGTGAAAAGAAGATGTACGAACGGGCCAAGTACTTCATCGTCAGCGAGGTCGCCCACGTCAAGGACATCACCGAGCGCGAGGCGGAGAACCTGGTCGAGCAGGCCCTCGCCTCCAGCCTGGAGAAGCGCCAGCGCGCCAAAGCCGCCAGTTGACGGCGAGCCCATCCAGCCCAGCTTTCCCGAAGGCCGCTCCCCGGAGCGGCCTTCGCCTTTCATGCTGCTAGAATCCAGCCGATGCCCCCCGTCCGCACCCTTCTGCTGCTCGCCTTGGCCCTGGCCGCTTCCAGCCCGGTCCCCGGGCAGACCGCCGTGGCCACGGCACCGGCTCCGGCCCCGGAACACCGGGAGGTTCAGGTCCAGCTCGACATGGAGCGCAAGCTCCTCGCGCTCGACCTGGTCTCCTACCGCGAGGCGCGGACGCGCGAGCGGAGCATCCGCACCGAGGCGCAGCAGACCTCGGACCGCATGGACCAGGCGCTCCAGGGCAGCTCCCTGGCGCTCGGCGCCCTGGAGAAGCTGCACGACGAGCTGGTGGCCGACCAGGCCGCGGCGGTGATCGCCTCCCAGCGAGTGGAGCTGCAGCTCCAACGCCTGGAAGACCGGCTGCGCCGCATCGCCTTCCTCGAAGGAGAGGCCGGCGGGCGGACGGCCGCGGACCCGGTCTCCGGCCGCTGGCAGGTGCAGATCCTGCCGCAGAACGCCACCGCCGTCTTCGACCTGCGCCTCGACGGCACGGTGGTCGCCGGGCAGTACCGGATCGCCGGAGGCACCAGCGGCTCCTTCCGCGGCACCTACTCCTCCAACCGCCTGCGCCTGGAGCGGATCGACGCGCGCGGCGGCTTCGACGCCACCTTCGAGGGCACGGTCGATCCCGCCGCCCGGCGCATCCGCGGCACCTGGACGACCAACGAGCTGGCGAGCGGCCAGCCAACCCGCGGCGACTGGAGCGGGGTGCGGACCGGCGACACGCCCGACAACTCTGAGGACGAGCCTTGACCAAAGACAACCTGCTGTTCGCCATCCTGGGGATCCTCCTCGGGTTCATCTCCGGTTATCTCTCGCACGAGGTGATGGCCTCGCGGCAGCCGCCCCGGCTCGTCCCCGGCCAGCAGGCGGCGGCCGGCGCGCCGAATGCCGGCACGCCGGGCATGCCCGGGAGCGCGCCCGGCGGCCTTCCCGGCGGCCCGGGCAACCCCTCCATGCTCCCCGGCGGCGGCGATGGAGGCTCCCCAATGGCCGAGATCCAGCGCCTGCGCCAGCAGATCGAGGCCAATCCCAACGACGCCGACGCGATCCTCGCCCTCGCCAACCTCAACTTCCAGATCTCGAGCTGGGACCGCGCCCGCGAGCTCTACGAGCGCTACCTCAAGCTGCGCCCCGGCGATCCGGACATCCTCTCCGACCTCGGTGTGACGCTCCACAACCTGGGCCGCGACGACGACGCGGTCGCGCAGTTCCACCAGGCGCAGGCCAGCGCGCCGGACCACTGGCGCTCGGTCTTCAACGAGGTGGTCGTGCTCGCCTCGGCGGGGCGCTTCGACGACGCCGAGCGAGTCCTCCAGAAGCTCAAGAAAATGCAGCCCGACAACCCCGACGTGGCCCGGCTGGCGGGCGAGATCGCGAGCCGGCGCAAGGCCGCCTGAGGCGCGCCTCCCGAGTCAGAATGATCCGGCTGCTCGGCCTCGTCCTGATCGCCCTGGTGATCTGGTTCGTCCTGGAGCGGATGCTCCAGGTGCTGAAGCAGCTCGGCGGCCCGGCCGGAGGAGAGTCGCGCGCCGTGCCGCGGCCGCCATCCGCGGCGGCTTCCGAGAGCCCGGTCGAGACTCTCGTGCGGTGTGCCTCGTGCGGGGTCCATGTGCCGCGCTCCCGCACCCTGGCCGGAGCCCCCGCCGAGACCGGGACGGAGGCGGGGTTCCTGTGCGAGCGCTGCCGGTCCGGTGCGGCCTGACTTTGTCCCAGCCCCCAATCATTCTGGCGGAGGTCGCCCTCCCCGTCCCGCTGCCGGACCCGCTGACCTACACGGTGCCGGCGGGGCTCTCGCACTGGGTGTCCCCCGGCGTGCGGGTGCGGGTCGGGATGGGGAAGCGCCGGCTGACCGGCATCGTCGTGGAGGTGCATGGCCGGGTGCCGGAAGGGGTGGCCCTGCGCCCGGTCGAGGAGGTGCTCGACCGCGAGCCGGTCCTCACCGCCGACCTCCTGGACCTCGCGCGCTTCACCGCCGAGTACTACCGCGCCCCGCTCGGCGAGGTCTTCCGCACCATGTTGCCGTCCAGCCTGCCGCCCTGGGGGGATCGGCGCGTCCGCCTGACCGACGCCGGAGCCCTGGCGCCGCCGCGCGGGCCGGGCGAGGCCGCCGTGCTCGAAGCCCTGCGCGAAGGGGGGCACCTGAGCCTCTCGGAGCTGCAGTCCCGGGTCGGGCTGCCGGACCTCCATACCATCGTCGCCGGCCTCGCGGCGGGCGGCCGGGTGGTGGCGGACGAGCGGCGCGAAGGGAGCGGGGCGCGCTACATCTCCGCCGTCGAGCTGGCGCCCGGCGACAAGGCCGCCCATCTGGCGGCGGCCGGCCGCTCGGCGCCGGGGCGGGCGGCGGTCGAGTACCTCGCCGCCATCGGCCGCCCCGCCACCGTGGCCGAGGTGGTGGCGGCGGTCGAATGCACCCCGGCGGTGGTGCGGCGGCTGATCGGCAAGGGGGTGCTGCGCCAGTTCACCCAGGTCGAGCGGCTGTCGCTCGACCGCCACATGCTGCCGGCCCGCGCCGAGGGCTCCGAGCTGGTCCTGCGGCCCGACCAGGACGAGGCGGTGGAGAAGCTGGTCGGATCGATCGAACGCCGCGAGTTCGCCCCCTTCCTGCTGCGCGGCATGACCGGCGCCGGCAAGACCGAGGTCTACCTGCGGGCCGCCGACGCCGCCCTCCGGGCCGGCCGCTCGGTGATCCTGCTGGTGCCGGAGATCGCCCTGGTGCCGGCTCTGGCGCGGGCGGTCGAGCAGCGCTTCGGCGAGCGCCTCGCCATCCTGCACTCCGGGCTCGGCACCGGCGAGCGCCACCAGGAGTGGGAGCGGGTGAGGAGCGGCGGCGCCCAGGTCGTGCTCGGCCCGCGCTCGGCCCTGTTCGCGCCGGTGGTCGATCTCGGCCTCCTGGTGGTGGACGAGGAGCAGGATCCCTCCTACAAGCAGGAGGTCACGCCGCGCTACAACGCCCGCGACCTGGCGCTCGTGCGCGGCCGGGAAGCCGCCGCCGCGACCCTCCTGGTGTCGGCGACGCCGAGCCTCGAAAGCCGCTACAACGTGGACCGCGGCAAGCTCGAGCCGCTCACCCTGACCGTGCGGGCGGGGCAGGGCAGCCTGCCCGAGGGGATCCTGGTCGATCTGCGGGAGGAGCCGGTGACCCGGCATCCGGGGGAGGTCCACTTCTCGGAGCGCCTGCGCGACGAGATCCGGCTCGCCCTGGAGGCGGGCGAGCAGATCATCCTTCTGCGCAACCGCCGCGGCTACGCTCCGATGCTGCTCTGCCGTTCCTGCGGCGAGGACTTCCGCTGCCCGGACTGCGGTCTGCCGCGCACCTACCACCGGCGCATCCGCCGCCTGCTCTGCCACTACTGTGGCTCGACCGTGCCGCTGCCCGAGCGCTGCCCGGTCTGCAAGGAAGAGGCGCTGGAGCCGGTCGGCGCCGGTACCGAGCGGGTCGAGGAGCGCTTCCTGGAGATGTTCCCCGAAGCCACGGTGGACGTGCTCGACCGCGACACCGCCCGCCGCCCCGGCGGTCTGGCCGCGCTGCTGGAGCGCTTCGGACGAGGGGAGGTGCAGGTCCTGATCGGCACCCAGATGGTATCCAAGGGTCACCACTTCCCGGGGGTCGCCCTCACCGCGGTGCTCGCCGCCGACGCTTATCTGAGCTTCCCCGATTTCCGCGCCGTCGAGCGCACCTACAACCTGCTGACCCAGCTCGCCGGCCGGGCGGGGCGGGGAGAACGGCCGGGGCGGGTGGTGATTCAGACCTACCACCCCGACCACTACGCCATCCAGGCCGCCCTGCGCCAGGACGACGCCGGCTTTGCTCGCGAGGAGCTGCACTTCCGACGCGTCTTCCACTATCCGCCCTACACTCGGATGATCCAAATCCTGATCGAGGATCGCAACCGGGAACGCGGCGAGAAGCGCATCCGCGAGCTGGCCGACGATTTGGCGGCCCATCCGCTGGCGCGCGGAGTGCGGATCTCCGGCCCGGCACCGGCGCCATTGGAGCGGCTGCGGGGGGAATGGCGGTTCCAGCTCCTGCTGCGCTCCGCGACCGGCCGTGATCTCCATCGGATGCTCGACCACGTGCTGCCGTCAGCCCTGCCGCCGGGCCTCACGGTCGACGTGGACCCTCAACAACTTCTTTAAAGATCGCCCAACATGAAGCATCGCTTGAGGGTTGGTCGGCGCGCCGACATCGGGCTCCCGGCAGAGTCTCCCGCGCCCCTTGAAAGGCTTTAAGGAGGGAGCGTCGCGGTCCCTCCTTCCCGCACGCCACAGAAGCAGGGATCATCGCGGTCCCTCCTTCCCGCGCGCCACAGAAGCAGGGACCATCACGGTCCCTCCTTCCCGCACGCCGCAGAAGGAGGGACCATCGCGGTCCCTCCTTCCCGCACGCCGCAGAAGCAGGGACCATCACGGTCCCTCCTTCCCGTATGCCGCAGAAGCGGGGACCATCGCGGTCCCTCCTTCTGCGGGCGCGGCGGGAGGCCGACGTTGACCTGAGCCAGCCGCTTTGTTACCTTCCGGAGCCTCATGGCGATCACTGACAACGCGTTCGAAGAGTCGCTCACCGAGCTCCGGCGCCGGATCGAGGAGCTGGAGAGGTTTCCCCAGGGGAGCGGCCACGAGCGCGAGCTGGAGCGGCTCCGCAACACGCTCAAGAAGCAGACCGCCGACATCTACGGCGGCCTGTCGCGCTGGCAGAAGACCCTGGTCGCCCGCCACCAGGACCGCCCCTATACCCTCGACTACGTCGAGCACCTGATGAGCGACTGGGTGGAGATCCACGGCGACCGCGCCTTCTCCGACGACCCGGCGATCGTCTCCGGGCTCGCCACCTTCCGCGGCCGCAGTGTCGCGGTGATCGGGCACCAGAAGGGGCGCGACACCAAGGAGCGCATCCACCGCAACTTCGGCCAGCCGCGCCCCGAGGGGTACCGCAAGGCATTGCGGGTGATGAAGCTGGCCGAGCGCTTCCGCCGGCCGGTCCTCACCTTCATCGACACCGCCGGCGCCTACCCCGGCATCGGCGCCGAGGAGCGCGGCCAGGCCGAGGCGATCGCCCACAACCTGATCGAGATGGCGATGCTCAAGGTTCCCATCCTGGTCACGGTGACCGGCGAAGGGGGGAGCGGCGGCGCCCTCGCCCTCGGGGTCGGCGACCGGGTGTTCATCCTGGAGTACGCCACCTACTCGGTGATCTCGCCGGAAGGGTGCGCCGCGATCCTCTGGAAGGATCAGGAGAAGAAGGCCGAGGCGGCCGAGGCCATGCGGCTCACCGCGCCGGACCTCCTGGCGCTCGGCGTGGTCGATCGCATCATCCCCGAGCCGCTGGGCGGCGCCCACACCGACCCCGCGCTCGCCTGCCGGCGGGTCGGCGACGCTCTCGAAGAGGCGCTCGGCGAGGTGGAGCGGCTCAGCCCCACCGAGCTGGTGGCGCGCCGCTACGACAAGTTCCGGGCCCTCGGGGTCTACGACGAGGGCTAGCGCTCTGCTCCCTGCCGCGGAGTGGCTGGCCGCTCCCGTCCCGCCGGCCGCGGCCGAGCTCGAGCGCGGTGGCATTCCGGCCGGGCTGGCGGTTCTGCTGGCGCGGCGCGGCGTGACCACCGCGGCCGAGGCCGGCCGCTTCCTCGCCCCCTCGCTCGACCAGCTCCACGATCCCTTTCTGCTCGCCGGCATGGCGTCGGCGGTCGAGCGCCTGCTGGCGGCGCGCGAGCGCGGCGAGCGGATCGCCGTGGTCGGGGACTACGACGTGGACGGCATCACCGCCACCGCCCAGCTCCTCGCCGTCTTCCAGGCCTGCGGCCTCGACGCCCGGCCGATCCTGCCGCACCGCCTGCGGGAGGGATACGGCTTCCAGCCGGTCCATGTCGAAAAAGCTGTCGAGGCGAGCTGCCGTCTGATCGTCACCGCCGACTGCGGCAGCTCCTCGGAAGAGGCGGTGCGGGCCGCCCAGGCCCACGGCATCGACGTGGTGGTGACCGACCACCACCTCCCCGGCTGCGAGCTGCCGGCCGGGGTGTCGCACATCAACCCGCGCCAGCCCGGCTGCGGCTACCCGTTCCGCGACCTCGCCGCCGCCGGCCTCGCGCTCAAGCTGGCGCTGGCGCTCGCCGGGCGCTGCCAGCGGACGGTCGATCCGGCGGCCTTCCTGCGCATCGCCTGCCTCGGCACCATCGCCGACCTCGTGCCGCTCCTCGGGGAGAACCGGGTGATCGCGGCGCTCGGCCTGCAGGCCCTGGAGCAGGCGCGCTCGCACGGCCTGAAGGCGCTGATCCAGCAGTCCGGCATGAAGCCGCCGTTCACCGCCACCGATGTCGGGTTCCGGATCGGGCCGCGGATCAACGCGGCCGGGCGTCTCGACAACCCCGACCAGGCGCTGGAGCTGCTGATGAGCCGCGACCCGCGCCGCGCCGTCGAGCTGGCCGCCGAGCTCGACCGCTGGAACCGCGAGCGCCA
>DATAHG010000383.1:0-23436 GCA_036263295.1 Thermoanaerobaculia bacterium
ACTGGTCGTTGATCACGGCTCCGAGGGCGCAGGGGGCCACCACGTCACACTCGACCTCCAGGATCTCGGCGGTGGACACGATTTCGACCCCCAGCTCGCGGGCCCGCTCGAGCGAGTCGGCATCGATGTCCGCGCCGAAGACCTTGGCCCCCTCGTCGCGCAGGAAGCGGGCGAGGTTGTAACCGACGTTGCCGAGCCCCTGGATGGCGACCGATTTGCCCTGGAGAGAGTCGTCGCCCAGGTGCTGGACGGCGGCCTTGATCCCCTGGAGAGTCCCGAAGGCGGTCACCGGCGAGGGATCGCCGCCGCCGCCGAGCTCCGGCGAGAGGCCGGTGACCCAACGGGTCTCGTGGTGGACGACCTCCATGTCCTCCGTGTTGGTGCCGATGTCCTCGGCGGTGATGTAGAGGCCGTTGAGCGACTCGACGTAGCGGCCGAAGGCGCGGAACAGCTCCTCCGTCTTGTCCTTCTTGGAGTCCCCGATGATCACCGCCTTGCCGCCTCCCAGGTTGAGGCCGGCCGCCGCCGCCTTGTAGGTCATGCCGCGGGAGAGGCGGAGGACGTCGGTCAAGGCTTCGTCCATCGTCTTGTAGGGCCACATCCGGACTCCACCGAGACCGGGGCCGAGGGCGGTCGAATGGACCGCGATAATGGCCTGCAGGCCAACTTCAGGGCTGGAACAGAAGAGCACGCGCTCGTGTCCCATGCCCGTCATCTGCTGGAAGAGCTCCATCGGACTCCTTTCTTGCGCGCGCCGCGGACGGACCGGGTGGAGATCCCGGCAGGGTGAGGCAACCTGATAGGCGGCAGCCCCGGAAGGGCTCTGAGGGCGCGGACGCGCGGATTCTACTCGATGCCCCCGGAAGCCGGAAAGCGGCCCCGGGGAGCCGGTTTGCGCCGGCTCAGCCCGCCGGCACCAGCCGGGTGCCGGTCCGCCCGCTCTCGCGGCCGTAGCGCTCGGCCACCCGGTCGCCGACCGCCCGGGCGCTCCCCTGGCGGGCCAGGATCACGATCGAGCCGCCGAAGCCGCCGCCGGTCATGCGGGCGCCGTAGACGTCGGCCTCCGCCCGCGCCAGGCTCACCAGGAGATCGACCTCCGGGACCGACACCTCGTAGTCGTCGCGCAGCGAATCGTGCGAGGCGTTGATCAGCCCCCCGAGGCGCTCCAGGTCCCCCTCCTGCATCGCGGAGACCGCGCCGCGCACCCGGGCGTTCTCGGTGATGACGTGGCGGGCCCGGCGGTCGAGCGGCTCGGGCAGGGCGGCGAGCCGCCAGAGGTCGTTGCGGTCGAGGTCGCGGAGCTGGGGGACCCCGAGCAGCTCCGCCGCCCGCTCGCACTCGCGCCGCCGCACCCGGTACTCGCCGGTCGAGTGGCTGTGCGACACCCCGGAGTCGATCACCGCCAGCTCGGCCGCGGCCGGCAGCGGGATGCGCTGGTAGCGCAGGTGCCGGGTGTCGATGAACAGCGCGGTCGTGGTGTCGGCCAGGCTCGACGCCATCTGGTCCATCACCCCGACCGGCGCTCCGACGAAGTCGTTCTCGGCCTTCTGGCCGGCGAGGGCGAGCTTCACGTCGTCGAGGTCGAGCCGGAAGGCTTCGCGGAGCGCCCGCAGCAGCGAGACCTCCAGGGCGGCGCTCGACGAGAGGCCGCTGCCGGGGGGGATGTCGGACTCGATGCGCAGGTCGAAGCCGCCGAGCCGGTGCCCCTGCCGGGCGAGGACCTGGGTCACCCCCTGGATATAGTCCAGCCAGCCGCGCCCCGGCGTCTCCTCGCCGAGCCGGTATTCTTCCGGCTGCTTGTGGTTCCCCCCGTCGAGGTTGGCGCTCCACGCCCGCACCTGGAAGCCGTCGCGCACCGCCAGCTCGGCCCGGGTGCGTTGGGGGATGGCGAGGGGGAGCACGAAGCCGCCGCTGTAGTCGGTGTGCTCGCCGATCAGGTTGACCCGGCCGGGGGCGTCGGCCCGGATGGCTACCTCGCGCCCGAACAGCTCGGTGAAAGACGGGGTCTCGGTCATCTCGCTGATTCTAGACAAGGCTCACCTCGACCGCCCGCAGCTCCTTGACCTTCTCCTCGGGGAGCGTGTCGGCGGTGAAGACCCCGGCGCCGATCTCGCTGCCGGCCAGGTACTTGAGCCGGCCCGGCATCCGGTAGGCGGGGTAGATTTCGATGTGAAAGTGGGCTTCCGGATGGGGCTGGCCGTCGGTCGGCGCCTGGTGGAAGACCAGGATGTAGGGGAACGGTTTCGACCACAGCCCGTCGTACTTGAGGAGCACGGTCTTGAGGGCGCGCGCGAAGTCGGCCCGCTCCGCCGCGTTGAGGTCGGCGACCGACGGCGCCGGCCGCTTGGGAGCCACCCAGACCTCGTAGGAGTAGCGGGCGCAGACCGGCATCCAGGCGATCGCGCCCTGCCTGCCGGCGTTCCCGGGGTAGAGGATCCGCCGCTCCTCTTCGATCTCGTCGCGGATCAGGTCCTCCAGCAGCCCGCGGCCGTGCTGGTCGTAATAGAGGCGTTGCTGCTCCAGCTCGCGCGCCGGGATCGGCGGCACGAACGGGTACGAGTAGATCTGCCCATGCGGGTGGTGCAGCGTGACCCCCACCTCGACGCCGCGGTTCTCGAACGGGAACACGTACTGGACGTCCTCGAGCGCCCCGAGCTCGCGGTAGCGGTCGGCCCAGACCTCCAGCAGCAGCTCGAGGTGGTCGAGGGGGAGGGCGCCGAGCGAGGCGGCGGGGTCCTGCGTGAACACCACCACCTCGCACACCCCCTTGCCCGGCCGGGTCGGCACGATGGATTCGGGGGCGGGCACCTCGGCGTGCAGGGTGAGGGTCGGGAAGCGGTTCTCGAACACCGCCACGTCGTAGTCGCCGGCCGGCACCTCGGTGGGGTGGGCCGGGTCGGTGGCGGGCGCCAGAGGGTTGAACTCGGCCGGCGGCAGGAAGGTGCGGTTCTGCCGGTGGCTGGCGTAGGCCACCCACTCCCCCCGCAGCGGGTGCCAGCGCAGGTGGGCCTGGGAGCCCGGCGGCTCGTCCGACGGACTGGTGGCCTGGATCCCGGGATCGAGCGGCCGGCGCGAGTAGAGGAGAAGGGAGCGGCCGTCGGGCTTGGTCAGGGCGAGCTTGTGCATGCCTCTCCCGGTCTCACTCGTTGTCGAAGTCGAACGGCGGCGCGTCCGGCTCGTGGCGGGTGCCCACTTGAGCGATCCCATGGCCGGTGCTGGTGGTGACGGGGCTCTGGCGGCGCGCCCGCCCCTCGCCCCGGGTGGCGGCGGCGATCTCCTCCAGCGGGAACTTCGGCGTGCGGTCGGCCCGCAGCAACCCGTTCGCCTCCTGGTAGGTGTCGGTGAACTGGGTATAGCAGAAGCCCGACAGCAGGGAGAGCTCGTTGATCACCCGCAGCAGCTCGCGGTAGCGCGCCGCCAGCTCCTGGCCGGTGGCGGCGCGGGAGTAGCCCCAGGTCCCCTTCTGGCTGGAGGCGGCGATGCCGCCGAACTCGGTGAGCATCACCGGCTGCTCGTCGTGGCGGTCGCCTTCGAGCACCAGGATGCGGCCCCCCGGTCGCTCGCGCTTGAAGAGCTGGGGCAGCAGCTCCTCGGCGCGGTAGCGGCGGGCAATCCGCTCCGGGTCGGCGTCGTAGTCGTGGATGCCGACGATGTCGGTCGCGACGCTCTCCCAGCCGTCGTTGCCGATCACCGGCCGGGTCGGGTCGAGCGTCTTGGTGAGGTGGTAGAGGGCGCGCACCCAGTGCCGCTCGGGCTGGCTGTCCGGCAGGTTGGGCACACCCCAGGACTCGTTGAACGGCACCCAGGCGATGATGCAGGGGTGGCTGTAGTCGCGCCGCACCGCCTCCATCCATTCGCGGGTCAGGCGCTGGATCGAGCGCTTGGTGAAGCGGTAGGCGCTCGGCATCTCCTCCCACACCAGCAGTCCGAGCACGTCGGCCCAATAGAGGTAGCGCGGGTCCTCGATCTTCTGGTGCTTGCGCACCCCGTTGAAGCCCATGGCCTTGGCCAGCTCGACGTCGCGGCGCAGGGCCTCGTCGCTCGGCGCGGTGAGGCCGCTCTCCGGCCAGTACCCCTGGTCGAGCACCATGCGCAGGGTGTAGGGGCGGCCGTTCAGCACCACCCGGTTGCCCTGCACCGCGATGGAGCGCAGGGCGGTGTAGCTGGTCACCTGGTCCAGGCACTCGCCGCGGTCGGCCCAGAGCTGGATCTGCGCCTCGATCAGGGTGGGTTTGCCCGGGCTCCAGAGCAGCTCGTTGCGGAAGTCGTCGATGCCGGGATCGGACAGGGCGATGCGGCGGTGGACCTCGCCGGCCACCACGGTGTAGGTGTCGTCGGCCAGCAGGTGGTCGCCGGCCCGCAGCTTCACTCCCAGGCGCAGGCGCTCGCGGTTCTCGCCCGCCATCCAGGCCTCGAAGCTCAGCTCCCAGCGGTCGAGGCTGGGGGTCCAGCGCAGGCTGTCGATCCAGGTCGAGGGCACCTTCTCGATCCAGACCGTCTGCCAGATGCCGGTGGTGCGGGGGTACCAGATCGAGTGGGGCTCGAGCTGCCAGTCCTGCTTGCCGCGCGGCTTGGCGAGATCGGCCGGGTCGTCGTCCGCCCGCACCTCCACGGTCTGCTCGCCGGTTTCCGACAGGAGATCGGTGATGTCGGCGGTGAACGGGGTATAGCCCCCCTTGTGGGTGACGGCCAGACAGCCGTTGACCCAGACCGTCGCGAACCAGTCCACCGCGCCAAAGTGGAGGAGGAGCCGCTCGCCATTGACCAGCGCGGGCGCCTCGAAGGTCCGGCGATACCAGCAGCGGCGGTAGAAGCCGGTGTCGGCGATGCCGCTCGCGGCCGATTCGGGGGAGAAGGGGACCAGGATCACGCTGCTCCAGGCGACCTGCCGCGGCTCGTGCCAGCGCGCTTCCGGGTCCAGGGCGAACTGCCAGGGACCGTCGAGGGAGAGCCAGCCGGAGCGCTGGAGCTGGGGGCGCGGGTAGCCGCGGCTGGCGCTTTCAGTGCGGGGTGGGGAGCTTCTCGTACGCTTCGCCATGTACCCGGCGCGGGGTGCAATTTGCGAGCCACGAAAATGGCCTCCATCTCGCCGGTGCTGGAGATCCCGCCTTTGCGCTATACTGTCGCCCGTGCTCCAAGTTTTAGTGCTCGACGACGAGTCGATGGTGGTCGACACCCTCGCGGTGTGGCTGCGGATGCCCGGGATCCAGCTCACGACGTGTCTGGAGATCGAGGCGGCCGAAGCGCTGCTCAGCTCCTCCCGTTTCGACGTGGTGGTGACCGACCTCTCGGTCTCCCAGCTCGGGGGCCTGGAAGGGCTCCGGCTGGTCCGGTTCGTCACCACGAACTTCCCGGACACCGAGGTCTACGTCCTCAGCGGCTACGTCGACGAGATGGTGCGCTCTCTCTGCTCCATGCTCGGGGTGAGCGCGGTCCTGGAGAAGCCCGAGGGGCTGGTCCAGCTCCGCCGCCTGCTGGTCGAGCGCCGCGACGCCCTGGCGGGGCTCGGCGTCAACGGCGCCGACCCGGATCGCGACGGCGAGCCGGGGGAGGTCCGCAAGGTCGAGCTGCTGGAAGACTTCCTGGCGGCGGACACCATCCGCTCCGTCCTGCAGCCGATCATCCGGCTGCGCGACGGCGGCACCGCGCCGTTCGAGATCTTCGGGGTCGAGGGGCTGGCCCGCGGCTCCAGCAGCTCGCTGCTCGGCAGCCCGATCTTCCTGCTGTCGTACGCGGCACGCAAGGAGTTGCTGTTCGAGGTCGACATGATCTGCATCCGCGCCGCCCTCTCGGAGGTGCGGGACCTCGCCAGCGCGGTGACGTCCTTCCTGAACGTCCAGCCGCGCTCGCTCACCAACCCCGACTTCACCGCCAATCTCTGCCGCGAGGTGCGCTCCGCGGGGCTGGAGGAGTCGAGCATCGTCCTCGAATTGACCGAGCAGCAGACCATCGTCAATCATCGCGCCTTCGAAACCACTCTCGGGGAGCTCCGCGAGTGCGGTTTCCGGATCGCGCTGGATGACTTCGGAGAAGGTTCTTCCAACCTCAATTTGTTCCAAGAATTAAGACCCGATTATTTAAAGATATCGAGCACTTTCTGTCGTAATCTGGCACACGATACTTTCAAGCAGATCATCGTGCGCAGCACCGCCGAGATGGCCGCCCGCGCCGGCACCGCGACCATCATGGAAGCGGTCGAGACGTTGGAGGACGCCGAGGTGCTCGGCGAGCTCGGTATCGACTACGCGCAAGGCTATTTCTTCCTGCCACCGCTGCCCGGCCGCGAGCTCGCGCGCTCGCCCCGGGTCGGCCTGCCACACCCGGATCGTCCCGGCCTGTTGAGCCCGCTCGCCGCCGCTCTTTCGGTCCTCTGATCCTGGCCGCAATACGGCCGCCGAAACGGCGCCGCAAAATAAAAAGAGAGAGTGTCCCGGTTCTTCGTGGTCACCGCACTTGAGGGCTGGGTGGCGGTTACGCTCCCTTTGATTGTTTTGTTGTCGTGTGGCGTTTGGAGAGGAGAGAGTGCGATGTGCCTGGTTCGGCTACGCGATTATCCTTTCTAAAATAGATCGAAACAAATTCTTTTTTCTCCGGTGAGCCTGGGCCGGTTCGAGGCCCCGTCCGCGGCATTCGTTTGCCGAGCCCGGTCGCCGGAGATTTTTGGGGGCCGTGCCTCGTCCGGTCGGCTCCGTCCCATGAAATGACGGTCTCTTGGAGGAAGAAGATGAAAGATCGCCCCGCCTGAAAGCGCCTGATTCGATCGCAGTTCCCTTGTAGTGCTCTGTTGCAACTGTTTCATTTATTCATTTTTGGAGGCTCTGTCCTCCACAGGAGAACCCTCTCATGTCGATGAAGGACTTTCACGCCAAGCTCGTTGCCGCCGCTGACCAGACCCCGCTGTTCGCCGCTCTGCGCAAGATGACCCAGATGGACGACATCCACAAGCCGATGGCGCAGGGGAGCGAGTGGGTCATCTGGGGCTCACAGCCGGATCCGACGCCGGTTCCCGATCCCGTCGGCGCCTGATCGAGGTCGGCCAGAGAATCCCGCGGGCCGCGGCACGCTCGCGCCCCGCGGGGCTCTCCAAAAGTTACAGATATCTCCCCTCCGCAGCGTCAAAACATTCAAATACTCATTGGCAATTTTCGATCTGCTGGATCGGGAAAAGCTTGAAATCTCTATATAAAGTGGGGATCTCAAATCGCTGTCCCGGCGCCAGTACGACATGGCACTCTATTTGTAGAGGAATCTGAACGACATTCAAGAAGAAGTGGAAGCCGAGGTCTGGCTTCAAGGAGCGGCCAATGCCGGTTCGCGGTCCACCTGCAGGACGACAACGCGACTGCCAGAGCACCGAAAAACCAGTTGGGTTGGGTGTGGCCTAAAGGAGAGCCATCTTATGTCGATTCATGATTTCTATTCCAGGTTCATGGCGAGCGATGAGAGGACCCCATTGTTTCAGGCCCTGCACGCGTTGAGTCGGATCCCCAACGTGCAGGCGGCGACCACCACCACCACAAAGGAGGAGTCGGCGCTGCGCGACTGGGCGATCTGGAACGAGAACCCCACGGGGACGCCGTCCCCGGCCGGGGCCTGAACCCTACAGCAGGACCGCCGCGTGCCGTTCGGGCATCGGCCGGCGCGGCGGGCTTCGAGGCCCCGGGAGCCAGGCTCCCGGGGCCTTTCACCGCCCCTTCCCACCGTGGCGTGTCTGGACCCTGACGCGCGGACCTGCTATAAAACACGGAAGGTTTACCGATGAGCTTTGTCCGAATGAAGGAGCGAGTTCTCGCCATCCCCGCGGTCGCCGCCTGGCCGGAGATGGTCGAGATGATCGAGCGCGCCACCCACCAGGAGTGGCGCTCCCTGTGGGATTACCCTTTCATCGCCTGCCGCGCCATGGGCCAGGACGAAGCCGCCGCCGTTCCCGGTGCCGCCGCGGTCTTCTGCTCGCTGGCCAGCATTCACCTGGTCGACGACATTCTCGACGAGGACGACCGCGGCCTGTACCGCACCCTGGGCAGCGGTCCGACCGCCAACATGGCCCTGGCCTTCCAGGCCGCGGCCCTGCAGGCGCTGGACGGCGTCGAGTCGGCGGAGACCCGCGCGCTGGCGCAGAGCAACGTCGCGGCAATGGCGCTGGCGACCGCCCTCGGCCAGCACCTCGACGCCACCCGCGCCGTGGATGGCGAAGAGGACTACTGGAAGGTGGTCCATACCAAGACCCCGCCGCTGTTCGGCACCGCGCTCTTCCTCGGCGCGCTGCTCGGCGGCGCCGAGCCGGAGATGGCGCGCCAGATGGAGCGCCTGGGCGGCGCCATGGGCGTGTTCATTCAGGTGAGCGACGATCTCTCCGACGCCCTCAAGGTCCCGGCCGGCGCCGACTGGCGCCGCCGCACCAACAATCTGCCGATCCTTTATGCGCTCACCGCCGACCATCCGGAGCGCGAAGAGTTCGCGCGGCTGGCGGAGCGCGCCGACGACGTGGCCGCGCTGGAGGAGGCGCAACGCATCCTGCTGCGCAGCGGCGCCGTCAGCTACTGCGCCCTCAAGCTGATCGAGCTCTCCCGGCTGGCCCGTGGCGTGCTGGACCGGATCGACCTCCCCGACCCCGAGCCCGTCCGCCGGTTGATCGAGATGCAGCTCAAGCCGCTGGACCACCTTTTCCATTCCGTGGGCGTCGACACTCCCGCCGCGCTCCTCCTGGACTGAAGCCGCGAGATGCCCAGAGAGCAGGGCTTCTCCTGGAGCAGGTCGGATCTCTTCTGGGTGATCGTCTCCCTGCTCGTGCTGGCGCCCTGTCTTTACTACCCCGCCAACACCTTGCAGCGGCTGCCGTTTGCCTTCAATCCCAACACCTGGAAGGTGCTGTCGTTGCCCAGCACCTCCACCCTGCCCGAGCAGCATCCCGATCTCGTCCCCCAGGTCGGCGACCGCCTGCTCGCGATCGGTGATCTGACTTACGAGGAGTTCCAGCACGACCGCGGTCTGACGATGGTCGACGCCTTCGACAAGAACGGGGAGGCGGTCCTCCTCCTCGAACGCAAAGGCGAGATCAAGACCGTCAAGGTGCGCCTGCGGCAAGTCCAGGAGCGTTTTCCGGGCGGCTCCCTGAACCCGCTGATCTTCTGGCTCTTCGGCATGGTGGCGGTGCTCTTCCTGCGGCCGCGCGACGAGCGCTGGTACGTCCTGGTCGCCTTCAGCTTCGTGACCGCGCTCTGGATCGCCGCCGGGATCGCGTCGTCGTCGCGGGTCGGCGGCAGCGCCTACGTCTTCCATGCCACGGTGTGGTTCTTCCTGCCGCTCTCCGTTCATCTCCACCTGATCCTGCCGAGCTCCCTGACCGAGCGCCGCGGCCGGATTCTGCTTCCGCTCTACGGGTCCGCGGTGGCGTTGGCGATCCTCGACGCCTTCTACCTGTTGAGCGGCATCGAATACCTGCTGTCCTTCGTCGTCGGCATTTTGGTGTCGTTCGGTCTGCTGGTGGTCCGCCTCTTCCTGCCGGTCTCGCCGGCGGTCAAGGTGGCGGACCGCATCATGCTCTTCGGCGTGATGATCGGCTTCGGTCCGATCCTGATGTTCTGGATCGTCATCCCCGCCTTCTTCCTGCCCGGCGGCGGCTCCGGGATGGAGAGCTACGCACCGTTCTATCCCTGGATCATGGTGATCTTCCTGATCGCCATCCCGATCCTGCCCATGAGCTATGTGTACGCCATCTACAAGCACCGCCTGGGCGCGCTGGAATTCCGCGCCAACCGGCTGATCGGGGCGTACAGCTTCACCGCGATCTTCATCACCTGCTTCGTCGTGGTCCTGTTCTGGATCAGCCGGACCTGGGCGCCGATGAGCAACCGGGCCCTCGCCTCCGCGTTTGCCGCCTCGATGTTTTTCCTTTCGCTGGCGCTGTTCCTGCGCGGCCGTTACCAGATGCTGGTCGACCGCCACGTCTTCGGCATCCGCCACACCACCGAGGAGGTGGTCGGCATCGTCTCCGATCACATCCCCAAGGTCTTCGACCGCGGGGTGCTCGCCCAGGTGGTGGTCGGCGAGATCCTGCCCACCCTGCTGATCCGCCAGTCGGCCCTGTACGTCTTCGGGCCGGGAGGCCACGAGACGCTGTACGAGCAGGCGGTCCCGGCCGGCGCTTCAGAGCCTTCCCCGGAAGACCTGCACGCTCTGCTCGCGAAGGGGTTTCGCTACCTGCCGCCGGAGCGCTCCGAAGGACCGTGGTCCTGGGTCCGGCTGGTCATCCCGCTTTCCGTCCAGGACGAGAGCATCGGCGTCTGGCTGATCGGCCGGCGCGATCCGGACGACTTCTTCCCGGCAAGCGACATCCACCTCCTCACCACAGTCGCCAACCAGATCGCGCCGATGCTGGAGAACATCCGGCTCTACGAGCAGGCCCAGCAGGAGATCGCCCAGCGCAAGGCGGCCGAGGAGGCGATCCGGCGCAGCGAGGAGCGCTTCCGCACCCTGTTCGAGGCCACCCTCGAAGGCATCGCCCTGATCCGCAACGGCGTCGTCCTCGAGGTCAACCACGCCCTGCTCAGCATCTTCAATTCGGGCCCCGAGGAGCTGATCGGCCGGCGGCTCTCCGATCTCGTCTCCGAGGCGGAAGAGGACCTCTCCGGCGTGCCGCGCGAAGGGACCGGCTTCCGCAGCGACGGCTCCCTGGCGGACATCGAGATCGCCGGCAAGAGCTACGTCTTCCAGGGCGAGGACGTGACCGTGGTCGCGATCCGCGACATCGCCCGCCGCAAGGAGATCGAGCAGGAGCGCGAAACCCTCCAGCGCCAGCTCCTGGTCTCCCAGAAGATGGAGGCCATCGGCCGCCTCTCGGCCGGCGTCGCCCACGACTTCAACAACTGCCTGCTGGCGATCTTCGGCTACAGCGACCTGCTGATCGACCGCTACAGCGAAGACCCGTTCCTGGTCCGCAACCTGTCCGGCATCAAGGAGGCCGGGCAGAAGGCGGCGGCCCTCACCAAGCAGCTCCTGGCTTTCGCCCGCCGCCAGCCCCTGGAGACGCGGGTGATGGACCTCAACTCGGTGGTCACCGGCCTGGAGAAGATGCTCCAGCGTCTGCTCGGGGAGGACGTCAACCTGACCACCGAGCTGCGCTTCGACCTGCCGCGGGTCCGGATCGACCCCGGGCAGATGGAGCAGGTGATCGTGAACCTCGCCGTCAACGCCCGCCAGGCCATGCCCTCCGGCGGCCGGCTGATGGTGCGGACCCGGCCCCTGGAGGTCACGCCGGAATCCCCGGCGCCGCGCGCCGACATCGCTCCCGGGTACTACGTCCTGCTCGAAGTGACCGACACCGGCATCGGCATGGACGCCGAGACCCAGGCCCGCGTCTTCGAGCCCTTCTTCAGCACCAAGGGAGGGGACGGCACCGGCCTGGGCCTTTCGACCGCCTACGGCATCGTCCGGCAGAGCAACGGCCACATCTTCGTGGACAGCGTCCCCGGGGAGGGCACCGTCTTCAGCATCTATCTGCCCGCCACGCGCGACGCCGAGACGGCCGGGGTGGGCGCGGCGCCGCTCTCCGACGACCGCGGCACCGAGACCATCCTCCTGGTCGAGGACGAGGACGAGGTGCGCGCCGTGCTGCGGCAGATTCTTCTCGGCAAGGGTTACCGCGTGCTCCAGGCCTCTTCCGGCGACGAGGCGCTGGTCATGGCCCGCATCCACCGCGGCCCCATCCACCTGCTGCTGAGCGACGTCACCATGCCGCGGATGAAGGGGCCGGAGCTGGCCGGCCTCCTGGTCGCCGAGCGCCCTGACACCCGGGTCCTCTACATGTCCGGCTACAACGAGGAGTCGTTCGCCGAGAGCCTCTGCCTCCAGAAGCCGTTCTCCCCGCAGAAGCTGGCCGGCGCCGTACGTTCCATTCTGGACGCCGCCCCCCTCGGCGACGAGCAGAGCGCCGCCACCGCCTGACCGTAGCGTGCTACCATTCCGGCAGTCCCAATTTCTTGATTTGGCAGGTCTCCCCGGCGGCGGGCCGCGACGTGGAGTGACAGGTACTGTGGCGACATCCCCGGATTTAACCGATCTCACGAACACAACAGAGGAAGAGTCGCTCTGGCGCGAGGACCGGCTGCGCCTGGTGACCACCGCCATGGAGGTGGCGCGGGACAGCGAGCAGCGCCTGCGTCTCGCGCTGGAGGCGGCGCGGATGGGCACCTGGGAGCACGACCTGCGCGCCGACCGCATCGGCTGGTCCGACGAGCTCTGGGCCCTGCTCGGCCGGTCTCCCGGCGAGGTCGAGCCCTCCCTGGAGGTGTGGCTCGGCCACGTCCATCCGGAGGACCGCGACCGGATCGCCTCCCGCTTCGCGCGGGCGGTCGAAGGGTGGGGCCCCGACTACGACGACGAGATGCGGGTGGTGCGGACCGACGGCACGGTCCTCTGGCTGATGGTGCGCGCCCGCATCCAGCGCGACGAGTCCGGACGGGCGGTGCGGCTGATCGGCGTCAACGCCGACATCACCGACCGCAAGCGGGCCGAGCAGGCCCTGCGCCAGGCCGAAGAGCGGCGGCGGCTGGCGGCCGAGGCCGCGAACCGGGCCAAGGACGAGTTCCTGGCCGTCCTCAGCCACGAGTTGCGGACCCCGCTGACCCCGGTGCTGGCCGTGGTGTCGGCCCTGGAGTCCTCCCCGGACCTGCCCGAGCGCCACCGCGACGACCTCCGCATGGCGCGGCGCAACATCGAGCTGGAGGCGCGGCTGATCGACGACCTGCTCGATCTCAACCGGATCGCCCATGGCAAGCTGGAGATCCATCTCGGGGCCGTCGACTTCCACGAAGAGATCCGGCAGGCGCTCCGCCGGATCGAGGCCGAAACGGCCGCCCGGCACATCGAGGTCGCGGCCGAGCTGAACGCCGGATGCTGGCGCGGCCGGGCCGACTCGGCGCGGCTGCAGCAGGTGCTCTGGAACCTGCTCAAGAACGCCGTCAAATTCACCCCCTCCGGCGGCCGGATCGAGGTCCGCACCGCCCAGGCCGGCACGGAGTCCCTGCGGATCGAGGTGGCGGACAACGGCATCGGCATCGATCCCGGCGCCCTGCCGGGCATCTTCAACGCCTTCGAGCAGGGGGACGCGGGCCATGCCCGGCAGTTCGGCGGCCTCGGCCTGGGGCTCGCCATCTCCCGGGCGCTGGTCGAGCTGCACGGCGGTGTTCTGACCGCGGCCAGCGCGGGGCGGGGACAGGGGGCCGTTTTCACCCTGGAGCTGCCGCTGCCCGAGCGGATGGAGGAGGAGCCGGAGGAACGCGAGGCGTGCCGGCCGCAGGCCCCGTCCCACGGGCTGCGAATCCTCCTCGTCGAGGACCATTGCGACACCGCCGAGATCATGGCCCGGCTGATGGAAGCCGCCGGGCACCGGGTGCGGACGGCCGATTGCGTCGCCGCGGCCCTGCGGGAGGCGGGGAGCGGCGAATTCGACGTGGTGGTCAGCGACATCGGCCTGCCGGACGGCAGCGGGCACGACCTGATGCGGGAGCTGCGAGCCCGTCACCGCCTGCGCGGCATCGCCCTCAGCGGTTATGGGATGGAGGAGGACCTCCAGCGCAGCCGCGAGGCCGGCTTCGCCCTCCACCTCACCAAGCCGGTGGATCTCCGCCGCCTCGAAGCCGCCCTCCGCGAGGTGACCGGCGGCCTACTTCTTCCCGCCCCCTAAAAGGCCGCCCGCCATCCCGGCCAGATCGTCGAGGAAGCCGCCGTCCCCGTCGCGGTCGAGCAGACCGCCCAGGACGCCGCCGATCCCCGCCTGCTCGGCGTGACGCCGGGCGTTCTGGTGCTCTCCGCGGAGGATGTCGCCGAGGCCGCCGGCGTCGATCCCCTGCTCGCGCTTCCGGCGCCCCAGCACCGCCATCACGATCGGAGCGAGCAGGGCCAGGAGCTGAGCGATCTTGGCCGCGTCGAGGCCGGTGGACTGGCTGAGGCCGGTCTCGACCTGGCGTTGCCGGCCGCCGAGCACATGGCCGAGGATGGCGCCGCCGATGCCGCCGGCCCCCCCTTGCCCGAGGAAGCCGCCGAGATCGTCCAGGATGCTGCCGTCGTGATCGCGGTCGAGGGCGCTCGCGATCTGTTGCGCGCCCTCCGGCCGGGCGGCATTGCTGCCCAGGCCGCCGACCAGGGCGGTGACCGCGGCCGGCACCGCCTGCCGGGTGGTCTGCTCGTCTACGCCGAGCTGCCGGCTGAGCTGCGCCAGCGTGTTGGAGTCGAGCTGCTGCTGCACCTGTTCGATCAATGACGTCACAGCACACCTCCTGAGGGAGAGTTGACGGTCGCGCCCGCGGGTCCGCGCGCCGGCCACCCGGCATGGGCGCGCCGCTCAGCGTATCTCAATTGGCGGCCGGCTTCCCGGCGCCCGCCTCGCGGATGAACCGGTCGACGTTCTCTTCCAGCACGTTGAGCGGGATCGAGCCGCTGCCGAGCACCACGTCGTGGAACTCGCGCAGGTCGAAGCGGTCGCCGAGCGCCTTCTCGGCGCGGGCGCGCAGCTCGCGGATCTTCAGCTCGCCCATTTTGTAAGCCAGGGCCTGGCCGGGCCAGGAGATGTAGCGGTCGGTCTCGGTCTCCACCTCGTGGAGCGGGAGAGCGGTGTGCGAGGCCATGTAGTCGAGCGCCTGCTGGCGCGTCCAGCCCATCGAGTGGATGCCGGTGTCCACCACCAGGCGGCAGGCCCGCCACATCTCATAGGTGAGCCGGCCGAAATTGCTGTAGGGGTCGGTGTAAAAGCCGGCCTCCAGGCCGAGCCGTTCGCAATAGAGCCCCCACCCCTCGCCGAAAGCCGAGAGGTACGAGAAGCGCCGGAAATTCGGCAGGCCGGTCAGCTCGCGGCTGAGCGAGATCTGCAGGTGATGGCCGGGCACGGCCTCGTGCAGCGTGAGCGCCTCCAGGTTGTAGAGCGGACGGCTCTGCAGGTTGTAGATATTGACCCAGTAGATGCCGGGCTGCGTGCCCCCTTCCGGCGGATCGACATAGCGGCCGGAGGTGTACTTGGGGGCGATCGAGTCCGGCACCGGCTCGACCGTGTAGGGGAGGCGCGGCAGCTTCCCGAACAGGCTCGGCAGCTTGCCGTCCGCCGTCTTGGCGATGAACGCCGCGCGGTCGAGCAGCTCCTGCGGGGTCTTGGCGTAGAACCGCGGATCGGTCCGCAGGTGCTTCAGGAAGGCCGCGAAATCCCCCTTGAAGCCGACCTGGCGGATGACGTCGTCCATCTCCTTCTGGATGCGCGCCACCTCGGCGAGGCCGATGCGGTGGACCTCCTCGGGCGTCACGTCGAGCGTGGTGAAGTGGCGCACCTGGTAGGCGTAATAGGCCTTGCCCTCGGGCAGGTCGGCGGCGGCGATCGTCTGGCGGGCGGCCGGCAGGTACTCCTTGCGGTAGAAGTCGAGAAACGCGCGGTAGCCCGGCACCGCCCCTTCCAGGATGGCGGCCCGTCCCTCTTTCCGCAGCCGCTCCTGCTCGGCGGCCGGGATGGTGGCCGGGAACTTCTGGAACGGCGGATCGAAGGTGCTCTTCTGCGGATCGTCCACCACGTGGGCGGAGATGGTGGACTCGTAGCCTTCGAGCACCGCCCGGGGCACGGTCATGCCGCGCTTCAGGCCCATCCGCATCAGCTCGATCTGCTCGTTCATGTAGCGCGGCCAAGCCCGCAGGCGGGCGATGTAGTTCTCGTAGTCCTTGACCGTCGCGAGCGGTACCTGGGAGGCGAGCCGCGAGAAATCCGAGTGGAATCCCGAGTCGGCGTTGAACGGCATCTGGTAGTCGCCGAAGCGGTAGCCCTGGACGCGGTCTTCGAGCTGGGCGCGGAAGATGTCGGCGTTGACCTGGTCCTCCGGGGTCAGCTTCGAACGGTCGATGGCGTCGAGCTCGGCGAGGAACGCGCGGGTCTGCTCGTCCCGCCGCTTGAGGTCCACCGGTGTCATCGACGGCAGCCGGTCGTCGTACTCGTGGCGGCCGACCGAGGTGGCGGTGAAGGGGTCTTCCCGCAGCCGGTTCTCCCACTCGCGGTCGAACAGGTCGTACAGCCGTTTCGCCTCGCCGGTACGGGCCTCGGCGGCCTGGGCGGAAGCCGCGGCGGGGGAGAGCAGGCAGGCCAGCAGGGCCAGAGAAACAAGGGCTCGAAGACGCATCCAGGGCTCCTCCAAGGGTCGATCGTGCCCAGGGAGTCTACGACATAGAATGACCTGGAAGGACTGCAAGGGAGGTCACCCCGCATGAGCCGCAGAGCCGCTCCGATCCCGCCCGACGACCTGCTCGAACAGATGCGCGCGCAGAAGGTCGTGCCGTTCGTCGGCGCCGGCCTCTCGATGGCGGCGCGCGCCGAAGGGAATCCGCCGGGTCCCGGTCTGCCGAGCTACATCCGGCTCCTGGAGCTGCTGCTGGAGCAGGCGGAGCTGCCGGAGAAGGAGGAGGCGGCCCTGCGCAACCTCCTCGACCTCCGCGATGCCGACGCCGTCGCCGACCGGCTGCGCCGCCGTCTCGGAGAGTATCCGTTCTACCAGATGATCCGCCGGCTCCTCGAGCCGATCGACCGCGAGATCACCGGCTCCTTCGGGCACAAGCTCCTGGGCATGCTGCACTTCCGGCGGCTGATCACGACCAACTACGACCGCCTTCTGGAGCGCTTCGTGGCGCCCGGCCACGAGGTCTTCACCGCCATGGACCTCGAAACCCTGCGCCTGTTCCGGCAGGACGACCGGCGTGGCTTCATTCTCAAGCTGCACGGCGACATCACCCGCCCCAGCACCATCCCCTTCGGCGAGAGTGCCCTCAACCGCCACTATGGCTTGGACGAGGACGGCCAACTCCTGGCGCAAGCCCCGACCTACACCCAGGAGATGCGGCGTTATCTCGAAGAGCTCTTCACCAGCGAGACGGTGCTGTTCCTGGGCAGCGCGCTGGCGCCGAGCGAAGGCTACGCGAAGCTCCTGTCGTCCCTGGTCCAGAACTGGAACGGCAGCCTCCTGCGCCGCCACTACGCCGTGGTGCCCTACGATGAGACGCAGTCGGCTCTGCGCCGCCAGCTCGAAAAGACGATGAACATCCGCTACCTGGAATATGAGGTCGATCCAGACGGCACCCACGGCCAGCTCTGGGAGTTCATGTCCTTCCTCAACGCCGGCCGGGACCTGCCCGAGCCGCGGCCCGGCCGGAGCTGGGACCGCTGGTACCGCGTCGAGGAGAGGGCGGATTTCCTGGACCGCCAGCTCGACCGCGAGCGCGAGGCCGGCACTATCCACTACCTGACGCCGAGCCTGACCAACGCCATCGCGACGCCGGACCACCTGACCCTCTCCTGCCGTATGGAGTTGGAGGACCGCTTCGGCCACTTCCCCGGTGCCGTCGATCGTATCCTGGAGATCATGGCCGCGCGCAGCGCCAACCTTGAAGAGCGCCTTTATCAAAAGGACCTGGAGGTCCGGGTGCTCTTCCTCGAAGAGACGCTGCGCGGCGACCTCGACCCGGCCCGGCCGGCCGCAGCCCGGGCCGTGGCCCGCGAGCGCTACCGCTACCTGCTGCGGCTCGCCGGCGAGACCGACCTGGAAGTGCGGATCATTCCGGACCTCACGGCGGACGACCTCAAGCTGCGCCACGAGGCGACCTACGCGGTGATCTTCAACCGCGCCGCCGGCCAGCCCCTGGCCGACGTGACCGTCGCCTACGCCACCCAGGCGACCCGCCCGGGCTTCGAGATCCACATGGTCCACATCAACACGGCCGAGGCGCGCGACCGGGCCTACCAGTTCGAGCGGTTCTGGGCCGCCGCCCTGGACGAGCCTCGCACCCGCCGCCGGATCGAAGAGCTGATCGAGCCTTCCGAGGGAGCCCCGGATGCCCACGCTTGACCTGATCTGTCTGGGTGTCGGCAAGGGCTCGTCGTCCGTGCTGCGCGGCCTGCCCAGCACCGCCTTCGCCCTGCGGGTGGACGGCCGCCCCGAGCTGCTGATCGACTGCGGCGCCGGAGTGGCGCTGTCTTACCGGCGCCTGCTGGGAGAGGCCCTGCCGGCCCGGATCTACCTCTCCCACAACCACCACGACCACGCCGGGGACCTGCCGATCGTGCTGCTCTCCGCCCTCGATCTCCGCGCGTCGGTCCTCGGCCATCCGGACGTGCTGGAGATCGTCCGCGAGCACCGCCTCCACGACGGACCGGAGGTCCGGCGCGCTTTCCAGGAGCGGATCGAATGGGTGGCGGCGGACGCCCGCGGCGTTATCGCGCTCGGGGGCCTCCTACCCGGCCTCGCGCTGGAACTGGTCCGCAGCCGTCACTCCTACCTCTGCTACGGCTTCGTCCTGCGCCGGGACGGCGTCGACCTCCTCGGCTATACGGCGGACAGCGGCTTCGAAGAGGGGATCTACGCCCGCGTCACCCGCGCCCCGGTCGCGATCCTCGACGGCCGCGAGCAGGGCAACGCGGACCACGCCTCCTTCGCGGAGATCGAAGCCTTCGCCCGCCGGGTGCCCGGCTGCGACATTCGGGTGGTCCATTACGAGGACACGGACCACCGCTTCGCGGAGTCGAACGTCCGTCTGCTGCGCGAGGGGGAGGTGGTCCCCCTCGGGATCGCCTGACGAGCCGTCTCTCTAGCGCCGCCGCCCGCCCGCGCCGGGATGGGCGAGCACCCGGGCGCCGCGCCGGGCCTCCTCCAGCGCCTCGCGGGCGCGAGCGACGACTTCGGCGGCGCGGTCCGCCTTGTCCTGGGCGCGCTCGGCCTTCTTGCGGGCCTCGGCGGCGGCCTCGGCGGCGCGCTCCGCCTCCTCCTGGAGGGCGGCCGCCTCGGCCGCGGCGCTCTCGGCCGCGCTGGTGGCCGACTCCACCTTTTCGAGCAGGCGGGCCTCCTCGCGTTCCCGCTCAGCCTTCTGCCGGGCCTCCTCGCGCTCCCGCCACTCGCGGAGGCGGGTCTCCTCGCGCTCGCGCAGGGATGGCGCCTTCGGTTTCTCCACGCGGTGGACTCGGGCCTCCTGGGGAGCCGGCCGCTCCTCGGCGGGAGCGCGGTGCGGGCGGATCGGCGGCGCCTCCTTGACCGGCCGGGCCGGCTGCGTCGGGCGCGGGCGGGCGGCGCCGGCCGCGACCTGGAGCCCGGCGAGCACCTCGAATCCGGGCGGATCGAGATCGGCGTCGAGCCACCCGCGGCGGGCAGTTTCGGCGGCGGCCGGAGTGAAGGTGAGGGACTGCAGGTTCGTGCCGATGCGCTCGCCCATGGCCGGGTTGGCCGACCGCCCCTCTTCGGACAGGAATTCGAGCGCCCGCTGCCGGAGCTCCTCGATCAACCCACGCGCCTCCTGAATCGCCCCGCGCAGCGACTCGGCCCCGCCGCTGGTGATCGCCTCGTGCAGCGCCTTGCGGGCCCGCTCGCCGGCCCCGAGCAGCTCGTCCATCCGCGCCGGCTCCTGCTGGAAGAGCTGATTGACCGCCCAGGCGGAAGGCGTCGGCTTGCGCAACGCCTTCACCTCGTCGGAACCCTCGCGGTCCTTCTCCTTCTTGAGCCGGGAGGCCAGGGCATTGCGCTCGGTGATGAAGCTCTCCAGAGGCGCCGCGTACAGCGCCGCGATCTCCTCGTCCAGCTTGCTCTTGCGCGGGCTCATGTCCCCTCCGTTCAGTTCCCAGAGTCTATGCGAGGGCTGGGCCAGGAGCTGTAGATACATCAGGTATATACTTGCTGTGAAGGAGGAGTCATGGCCCAGCGAGCCAAGCTTTTCAAAAGCGGAGGAAGCCAGGCAGTTCGTCTGCCAAAGGAGTTTCGCTTCGACGAACAAGAAGAGGTCCTCGTCTATCGCGAAGGCAGACGAGTCGTCCTGGAGCCGGTTCGGAGAAGTTGGAGCCGTGAGTTTCGGGAGTTGGCCGGCAGCGCTCCAGATTTCCCCTATCCCGAGGAGCCGCCCGCGGCGGAACCAGGGCCGGATCTCGAATGAACTACCTCCTCGACACGAACGTCTGGGCCGATTATTTGAACGAACGGTATCCCAGCGTAGCCTCACGAATTCTGGCTGCGGTTCCAGAGGAGCTCGGCCTGAGCTCGATTGTATTGGCGGAGCTGCGTTACGGCGCAGACAAGAGCAAGAGACCGGAGTGGAATCATGCCCGGATCGATATCCTTGCGCGGGAGCTTCCAATCCTTGAGTTTGACACGTCCGCAGCGTCTGCCTTCGGACTGTTGCGGTCTCGCCTGGAAGCCTCTGGCCAGCCGATCGGCCCCTACGACATGCTGATCGCGGCTCAGGCCCTCTCGAAGGACCTCATCCTCGTCACCGATAACGAACGGGAATTCGGGCGGGTCGCCGGCCTTCGAATCGAGAATTGGCGTGGCGGAGAACCCCAGAGCCGCTAATCGCCGCTCGGCCCTGCATGCCCCCCCTCCCTCTCCTCTGCCCAGTCCGTCATTGCCACTCGCTCCTCACCCGGGGTGAGCGGAGCTGGACCTGTCCGCGCGGGCATTCCTTTGACGTGGCTCGCAGCGGCTACTGCAACCTATTACAGCCGCAGGATCGCCGGTCGCGCCAGCCGGGGGACAGCCGGGAGGCGGCCGAGGCGCGGCGGCGGTTGTTCGCGGCGGGGCATTCGGAGCCTTTGCTGCGGGAGATCCTGGGGCTTCTAGAGGATCTTCCGGCAGGCGCGGCCGTCCTCGACGTGGGGTGCGGGGAGGGCTCGATGCTCGGCGGGGTGGCGCGGGAGCGCCCGGTGGAGGCGCATGGGATCGACATCTCGGTCCCTTCGATCGAGCTGGCGGCCCGGGCTTTCCCGGCGGCGACCTGGATCGTCGGCAACGCCGACCGGTTTCTGCCCTACGGCGACGGTGCGTTCGCGGCGGTGATGTCGCTCACCGCCCGGCTGCATCCGGCGGAGATGCGCCGGGTGCTGGCACCGGACGGCCGGCTGGTCGTGGCGGTGGCGGGACCCGACGATCTGATCGAGTTGCGCGAGGCTCTGCTGGGCGAAGGGGTGACGCGCGACCGTCTGGAGCGCGCCGCCGTCGAGCTGGCGGGGCTTTTCGAGCTGGCGGAGCGCCGTTCCGTCCGCCACACGGCGCAACTGGATCCCGCCGGGGTGGGAGACGTCCTCGCTTCGAGCTATCGCGGCGCCCGCGAGAGCGAACGGCGGCGCCTCGAAGAGCTTTCCGGCATGGCGGTCACCTTCAGCCGCGAGATCGGGGTTTTTCGGGTTCACCTGGCGTAAAATGTCAAAGGACCATAAGGAGGCCCGCCGACCATGCCCCATCGCCCGCTCCGCAGTGCCGCTGTTCCCATACTCCTTTGCTTCTTGCTCGCCTTGGGGGCCGCTCTCCCCGCGGGGGCCGGGGTCAACCGCTGGACGCCGTTCGGTCCTCCCAACACGCTCGCCCGAATCCTGGCCGTGGCCGTCGTGCAGCCGGGCAACCCCGGCATTCTGCTCGCCGCCCCGGAGAGCGGCGGCGTCTACCGCTCTCTGAACGAAGGGCGGACCTGGTCCTGGTCGGGCGACGGTCTCCCCGTCGGCGTGCGGATCGATCGCCTGGTGGTATCCCCGGCCGATCCGTCCACGGTCTACGCCGATGGTCTCTACCGTAGCGACGACGCCGGCCAGCACTGGACCGAGATCTATACGCCGAGAAACGGCGTCGAGGCGCTGGTGGCCGATCCGGCCGATCCCGACGTGGTTTATCTCGCCGACGGCCCCGATCTGCTGCGCAGCAGAGACCGGGGGGAGACCTGGGAGCGCCTGTTCGGCAAGATCACCGTGATCCAGGCGATCGCCATCGATCCGACCGACACGGACAAGATCTACATCGGCAACCTCGACAACGCCTTCCGCAGCACGGACGGCGGTGTGACCTGGGAAGTGATGGACGACGTCGTGAGCGGCCCCGCTTTCCGCGGCCGCGTCACCGCCCTGGCCATCGCGCCGAGCGATCCGCGGGTGATCTACATGTCCGAGGACGCGGGCCTCTACCGCAGCACGGACGGAGGGCTGACCTGGTTCATCCGTTCGGCGGGAAACTATTTCCTCGACCTCTATGTCGATCCGGCCGATCCTTCTACCCTCTACGGGGCGGGCCGCGAGAGTGCCGACGTGCTGGTCAGCCGCGACGGCGGCGAGACCTGGAAGCCGATCGTGGTCGGCAAGCCGGACATCACCAACGTCCAGGATCTCGCCTTCGCCCCCTCCCAGCGCGTCCTCTATGTGGCTACCGGCACGGCCGGAGTCGCCAAGATCATCCGCAACGGCCGTCTCTGGCAGTCCGGGCCGCAGAAGGGGCTGCCGGCCGAGCTCATCGACTCGTTACAGTTCCACCCCGCGGATCCGGCGCGGATCTACGTCCACACCGGCTCGACCGATCGGCGGTTCGAGAGCCGCGACGGTGGCCGGACCTGGCGGCTGCTCAACAACCCGCCGGTCCCGGGCGCCTTTTTCGGGGACCTGATTTTCGACCCACCGCATCCCGACACCCTGTACCTTGCCAATCCGGGGCGCGTCTACCGCAGCCAGGACGATGGCGTCACCTGGCAGATGCTCTCCGGCTATCCGTCGTCGGTGGATCTCGCCTTCCCGGCGCCGCGGACCATCATCACCGCCGGCTGCGGCATCCACCTCAGCACGGACGCCGGCCGCACGTTCCGCGAGGTCCTGTCCTGCCAGCTTCCGGACGACTTCGTCGAGAACGACCGCATTCTGACCGACCTGCGGACCGACCCCGGCGACCGCCGGACCTTCTACGCCCTGGGGACGGTCACGACCGGCCGCCATCCGACCATCGTCACGCCGAAGCTCTACGTCAGCCGCGACGCCGGCCGCACCTGGACGGAGTCGCTCTCAGGCGCCCAGTTCCTGGCCATCTTCCCGTCCCGCAACGGCCCGCTCTACGCCTTCGAGACCTCGCCGCCGAACACTCGCATCCGCAAGAGCACCGACGCCGGGCGCACCTGGGAGACCACGTCCTCGACGTTCCCCGTCCCGTTCTATGAGGTAAGCGACCTGGAAGTAGACCAGCAGGATCCGGAAACCCTCTATCTCTCGACCCAGAGGAATGGAGTCTTCCGCAGCACCGACGAGGGGCGCACCTGGACGCCGCTCAACGCCGGCCTGGCCCGCTTCGGCTGGCTGAACGTGCACGCCCTGGTGATGCACCCGGTCCGCGAGCACACTCTCTACGCGCTGCCACAGACCGGCATCTTCGAGGGGACGTTCCCGCCCTGAGACTCCACCATCTCTCCTGCTGAAGCCCGACCAGGCAGGTGCCAGACGGCCACCTGCCCGGTCGTGGGATGGAGGCCGTCTGAGCATCCCGATGGGATGAGGAGCGGATCCAGCGGGAGACTTCGCGAAGGATCTCAGTCCTAGAAAGCCGCGGTATCCCCGACACTCGCGAAGCGGCCCGCCGGGTTGGCATAGGTCTTCACCTTGCCCGTGACCGTGTCGGTCACGGTGATCTTGTATTCGAC